>NZ_JBHFJB010000153.1:45510-101713 GCF_057334555.1 Pseudomonas sp. AGC41 | reverse complement strand
GGGACCGGTGGAGTTTCCCATGGAAACTACTGAGGAATCGGTAACCGCTCTATCCCGCTTCCTACGCGCCGTTTAGAAACATACGCTTAAACATCGTCTATCTCCTCCCTCTACAGGCGCAATTGCCGAAAGTAGTGCACATCCGTACACTGCGCCACCTTTTGTCCCGATGGGGCCTGTTGATGTTGTTTGCACTGCGCATGTGTTTGATGGGCCTGCATTTTGTTCTGGCAGGTGTGCTGGGCGTGGTGCTGGGTGTGTGCCGGCCGTTTAATCCTGACAACAGTCGTTTATGCGCCAGGTTGTACGCGCTGCCTGCAATGTGGTTTCTACGCCTGCGGGTCAAGGCTGAGGTCGACACGCTGGTCAACAAGAATCACGGCTGCGTGATCATTGCCAATCATCAGTCCAACTACGATCTTTTCGTGTTCGGTAACGTGGTGCCACGTCGTACCGTGTGCATTGGCAAGAAGAGCCTGAAGTGGGTGCCGTTGTTCGGCCAGCTGTTCTGGCTGGCGGGCAACGTGTTGATTGATCGCGGCAATGCGATCAAGGCGCGCAAATCGATGCTGGCCACCACCCACACGCTGCAGCATGAAAACACGTCCATCTGGGTATTCCCGGAAGGGACGCGCAATTTGGGGGAAGACCTGTTGCCCTTCAAGAAAGGCGCGTTCCAGATGGCGATTGCCGCCGGGGTGCCGATTATCCCGGTGTGCGTCAGCACTTATATCAAGCATATGCGCCTGAATCGCTGGCACGCCGGTGAGATTTCCATTCGTTCGTTGCCAGCCATTCCTACCGCCGGCTTGAGCATGGATGACATGCCCCGCCTCATCGCCCAATGTCGCGAACAGATGCGTGAATGCATCGAGACAATGGACCGGCAACTGCGCGTCGCATAAACAAGAAACCCGCCTTCACGGCGGGTTTTCTTTTGCAGCGAACTCGGCGCATTTTGCTGACTCTCAAAGACCATGGCGCGCTAAGCTGCACGTTGCCTGCCACTGCCAATTTCCAAGAAGAAGCGAACCATCATCATGGGTAGAGTCGTTGCTGCTGCGGTTTACAGCGCCGGTAAGAAAGTCACCAATATCACCCTCGACGAAGGCAGCGCCTGGGCTGCAAAACCCGGACATTTCGTCTGGATCGGCCTCGAAGAGCCCAGCACGCTGGAACTGACCAACCTGCAACGCCAGTTCAACCTGCATGAACTGGCAATTGAAGACGCCATGGAGAAGCATAGCCGTCCCAAACTGGAGACGTTTGGCGATGCGCTGTTCATCGTCACCTATTCGCCGGTACGCGAGAACGGCAAGCTGCAATTCATCGAAACCCATATCTTCGCCGGCAAGGGCTACATCATCACCGCTCGCAACGGCCACTCGGCGTCCTACGCACATGTCCGGCAGCGCTGTGAGGCGCGTCCCATTTTGCTCGAGCATGGGGAGGATTTTGTCCTCTACGCGATCCTCGATTTCGTCATCGAGAACTACCAGCCCGTCGGCGAAGCCATCCACACCGAGATCGATGAACTGGAGCGCAACGTACTGTGCAGCGCCTTGAACGAGCGCGATATTCAGAACCTGCACAGTCTGCGCCGCGACGTGCTACGCCTGCGTCGTTATGCGGCACCTATGGTGGAAATCAGCGAGGAGCTGCAGCGCCTGGATTTTCCGTTCATCGACAAAAACATGAGCCCGTATTTCCGCGATGTGCAGATTCATGTTACCCGGCAGATGGAAGACCTGGCGACGCTGGCGGACATTGCCAGCCAGACCATCGAGATCGGCGTATTGCTGGAAGCCTCGCGCCAGAGCGTGGTGCAACGCAAGTTCGCAGCGTGGGCGGCGATCCTGGCGTTTCCGACCGCGGTGGCCGGGATCTATGGGATGAACTTCGAAAACATGCCGGAGTTGACCTGGCACTACGGGTATTTCCTGGTGCTCGGGTTCATTGGGGTGGGGTGTACGGCGTTGTGGGCGAGTTTCAAGCGATCGGGATGGTTGTAGGGATTTGCCGGTGGGATTTGCGTGGCCTTCTTCGCGAGCAGGCTCGCTCCCACATTCGATCTGCTGATCAAGTGTGGGATGCCCGGATATGTCAGCCTTGGGCGGCTTCTGCTTGGGGTTTGTGGGCGACGAAACGCATCATCCACTCCGCTACCGTCGTGCCGTGATGTTCCTGTTCAAGGCTCGCCACGCCCTGGCTGTAGATCTGCTCGCCGAGGTGTTGCTGGCGAATTTCCAGCAAGGCCCGGGAATAATCATGGATGAATTCCGGGTGGCCCTGGAAGCACAGGACCTGATCATTGATGTGATAGGCCGCGAACGGGCAGAAATCGCTTGAGGCGATGACCGTGGCATTTTCCGGCAGCTCGGTGACCTGGTCCTGATGACTGATCAACAAGGTCAGTTCCTCCATCACCGGGCTCATCCAGGGCGCCTTTGCCGCGAGTTTGTAACGATGGGTGCCAACACCCCATCCCTGGCTGGCGCGCTCGGTCTTGCCGCCCAGCAACAAGGCCAGCAACTGATGACCAAAGCAGACGCCCAGCAGCTTGTCGCCACGCTGGTAGCGGTCCATCAGATAGATCTTGAGCGTCTGGATCCACGGGTCGCTGCCAAAGGAGTCGGCCTTGCTGCCGGTCACCAGGTAGGCGTCGAATTGCTCGTCATCGCTGGGGTATTGCCCTTCTACCACGTTGTACACGACAAATTCGGCCGCAATGGGCTGTTGCGAAAACAGGCGCTGGAACATCTGCCCGTAACCCTGATATTGCTCGACCAGTTCCGGACGCAGGATATCGGTTTCCAGAATGCAGATGCGTAACGACATAAAAAATACCTGACACGATGATGGGAATATTGCACACCCCCAGAGCCTGCCTTGAAACACCGCTCCAAGGCAAGCCCCCTCCTCGTCAGAACGTCGCCCGGCTGGCGGCTTTTTCCAGCAACAGGGCCGGCGGTGAGAAACGTTCGCCATACTGCTCGGCCAGGTACTGGGCGCGAGCAATAAATGCCGGCAAACCGTACTGGTTGATGAACTGCAACGTCCCTCCTGTCCAGGCCGCGAAGCCGATGCCGAATACCGAGCCGACATTGGCATCCGGCGTCGAAGTGACGACGCCTTCTTCTACGCAGCGAACAGTTTCCAGGGCCTGGATGAACAGCAGGCGATCGCGGATATCCTGCGCGGGAATTTGCCCATCGGCTTTCTCGAAACGGCTCTTGAGCTCCGGCCAGAGATGCTTCTGCCCTTGGGCTGGATAGTCATAAAAACCGGCTCCGGCTGCTTTGCCTGGGCGTTTGTACTCATCAAGCAGCAGGTCGATCACGGCGAATGCGGGATGCTCTGTCGGCGCTTTTCCTTCTGCGTGCAGGTCTTTGGCGGTTTGAGCGCGGATATGGCTCATCAAACCTAGGGAAACTTCGTCAGAAACAGCCAGGGGCCCGACCGGCATCCCGGCTTTGCGCGCTTCGGTTTCGATCATCGGCGCACTCACGCCCTCGCCGAGCATCGCGATACCTTCGTTGATGAAGGTGCCAAACACCCGCGAAGTGAAAAAACCACGGCTGTCGTTGACCACGATGGGCGTCTTGTCGATCTGCCGGGCAAAATCGAACGCCCGCGCCAGGGTTTGGTCACTGGTCCCGGCCCCCTTGATGATTTCCACCAGCGGCATTTTTTCCACCGGGCTGAAGAAATGCAGCCCGATGAATTTGCTCGCGTTCGGCACCGCCTCGGCCAGGCTGGTGATGGGCAGGGTCGAAGTGTTGGAAGCGATCACCGCATCAGGCCCCGCTGCCGCTTGGGCTGCTGCCGACACTTTGGCTTTAAGGGAACGGTCTTCGAAGACGGCCTCGATGATCAGGTCGCAACCGGCCAGCTCGGCATCGTTGTCGGCAGGGTGAATCCGCGCCAGCGTGGCGTCGCGTTGTCCCTCCGTGAGTTGGCCGCGCGCGACTTTTTTGTCCAGCAACGCCGCCGAGCGTGCCTTGCCCTTCTGTGCGGCGGCCAGGTCGATGTCCTTGAGCACCACGTCGATGCCGGCCAGCGCGCTGACGCAGGCGATACCGGCGCCCATCATCCCGGCGCCGAGCACGCCGACTTTTTTTGTCAGATAAGGCGCAACACCCTGTGGGCGGGATCGGCCGGCCTTGATCTCGTTGAGTTGAAACCAGAAGGTGCCGATGAGGTTCTTCGCCACTTGTCCCGTGGCGAGTTCGGTGAAATAGCGCGTCTCGATCAGATGCGCCGCGTCAAATCCCACCTGGGCGCCTTCTACTGCGGCGCAGAGAATCTTTTCCGGCGCCGGCAGGCAGCCCTGGGTCTTGTTGCGCAGGATCGAAGGCGCGATCGCCAACATCTGGGCGACTTTCGGGTCGGACGGGGTCCCGCCTGGAAGCCGATAGCCCTTCATATCCCAAGGTTGGAGCGCACCCGGATGGGCGAGAATCCAGGCTCGGGACTTGGCCAGCAACTCGTCACGATCCGCCGCCAGCTCATCGATCAAGCCGGCCTGCAACGCCTGCTGCGGGTCGAGCCGCTTGCCCTCGAGCAGATACGGCAAGGCCTTTTCCAGACCCAGCATCCGCACCATCCGCACCACACCGCCACCGCCCGGCAGCAAGCCGAGGGTGACCTCCGGCAAGCCGATCTGCACCGATGGATGGTCCAGCGCGACGCGATGATGACACGCCAGGCAGATTTCCCAACCGCCGCCCAAGGCCGCACCATTGATCGCCGCGACGACGGGTACACCGAGGGTTTCGAGGGCGCGCAGTTGCGCTTTCAGCCCCAGGACCCTCTGATAGAACGCCTGGGCCTCGGACGGGTCGACCCTGACCAGCTCGTTCAAGTCGCCACCGGCAAAAAAGGTTTTCTTGGCCGAGGTGATGATCACCCCGGCGATCGAATCTTTTTCGGCCAACAGACGCGCCACACAGGCGGCCATCGCCTCGCGATAGGTCGCGTTCATGGTATTGCTGCTCTGCCCCGGCATGTCCAGGGTCAGGAGAACGATCCGGTCCTGGCCGGTTTCGTAACGAATGGCTTCGGTCATCAAAAGTGTTCCTTCATGTCGGGGCTCAGAGGCGTTCGATGATGGTGGCGATGCCCATTCCGCCGCCGACACACAGCGTCGCCAGGCCGTAACGCAGGCGACGCGCCTCCAGCTCATCGAGCAAAGAGCCAAGAATTGCGCACCCGGTGGCACCCAGTGGGTGCCCCATGGCGATGGAACCGCCGTTGACATTCACCTTTGCCGGATCAATGGCCATGTCCTGGATGAATTTGAGCACCACCGAGGCGAAGGCTTCGTTGACCTCGAACAGATCGATGTCTTCCACCCGCAACCCGGCCTTCGCCAAGGCCTTGCGGGTGGCCGGGGCCGGGCCAGTGAGCATGATGGTCGGCTCGGTGCTGGTGACCGCAGTGGCGACGATTCGCGCCCGGGGCTCCAGGCCCAGCTCGCGTCCTTTCGCGTCGGTGCCGATCAGCATCAGCGCCGCGCCGTCGACGATGCCCGAGCTGTTGCCCGGGGTGTGCACATGGTTGATTCGTTCGACATGGCTGTAGACACGCAACGCCGTCGCGTCGAAGCCCATCTGGCCCATCGCCTCGAAACTCGGCCGAAGCTTGCCCAGCCCTTCAAGGGTCGAGTCGCCACGGATGAATTCGTCGTGGTCCAGCAGCACGATGCCATTCTGGTCCCGCACCGCCACCAGGGATTTGGCGAACGATCCGGCGTCCCGGGCCCGTGCGGCCTTGCGCTGGGATTGCAGTGCGAAGGTATCGACATCTTCGCGATTGAAGCCTTCCAGGGTAGCGATCAGGTCCGCGCCAATGCCTTGGGGGACAAAATGCCCCTGCAGGTTCGATTGTGGGTCCAGTGCCCACGCGCCTCCGTCGCTGCCCATCGGTACCCGCGACATGGACTCCACGCCACCGGCCACCACCAGGTCCTCGAAGCCGGAGCGCACTTTCATCGCCGCCAGGTTCACCGCCTCAAGGCCCGAGGCGCAGAAACGGTTGAGTTGCACGCCCGCCACGCTGACGTCCCAGCCGGCCACCAGGGCCGCCGTCTTGGCAATGTCGGCACCTTGGTCGCCTACCGGAGTCACGCAGCCGAGGACAATGTCATCGACATGACGGGTGTCCAGGTCCATGCGCTGGCGCAACGCTTCGAGCAGGCCGGCGACCAGGTTCACCGGCTTGACGGTGTACAGGGCGCCATCGGCCTTGCCCTTGCCGCGGGGCGTGCGTAATGCATCGAAAATCAAAGCTTGGGTCATGACATCCTCGAACCATCATCGACGTAATGCGAACACCTCCAACCTTAAGCCCAGCGGCGCCGAATTCAATGACCCCAGCGCTCAACGGCATTGACAGCCACGCTCAGACGAACGGTAGCGTGCTATCGGGTTAACCGTTTCAGGTAAGCAAGCTGTCTAGCAAAAGGGCCGGCAAGTAGCTGGCAATAGGCCTCATGCTTGTTTAATAGCTATCAGCTTCAAACTCATACGAATTGGATCTAAGCCAACGCGGCTGCGGCCCCTAATGTAAACCCTGTACAAGAGAATCGTCGGGTTTTGCCGAGGCGCTTGTCAGCCAGTTTCAAACAGGAAGTGCAACGCCAGCCGCCACGGAGCTACGCAGGCTGGCCTCAGGAAATAACAAAAAAGGCGGGTCAGCCATGTTCAAACATTCGAAAGTTCGTCAAGCCGGACTCATTCTCTTTGCCACTACGCTGCTGTTGATTTTGCCGAATATCACCAAGGTCATCGGCTGAGTCCGGCGCGTGGTGCCATCGCCAGCAAATGCACGAGGGTCGTTGTTCAAGCGACGGTGGCTGTGCCACCCTTTGCGCTTCCCTCTCGACATGGAAGGCGATTCATTTGAAAGCTCTCATCGTGATCGGGGCGCTGCTGCTCAGCACGCCTTTATTTGCCGCGCAGCTCGTATTGGAATTGGGCACGCAGGCACGCACCTGGCAAACCGAGGAACTGCTCAAGCATCCTGAAGCTCGAACGGTCCGGATCAATGAAGACGTTTCCTACAAGAAACCCATGAGCTATCGCGCCGTACCTCTCACGGCGTTGTTGACCGGCGTCCAGCCGGATGAGCATTTGCAGGCCGTGGCGCTGGATGGCTTTGCCGCCGAAATGCCCGCTGCACCGTTGCTCAACCAGAGTGGCGCCCGTGCGTGGCTGGCGATCGAAGACCCCACCGCCCCCTGGCCGTCGCTGGGTGAGGGCAAGCGCAGTGCCGGGCCCTTTTACTTGGTCTGGACCGATCCCCAGGCGGGACATATCAGCCCCGAACAGTGGCCCTACGCGCTGGCGAGCATCAAGCGCCTGTCTGCGGTGGCCGAGCGCTTCCCTGCCCTGCTGCCCGCCCCAGGCCTGGCCAAGGACGACCCGATCAACCAGGGTTTTGCGCTGTTCCAGAAAAACTGCCTGGCCTGCCACCGCCTCAACGGAGCAGGCGACGCCCAGTTCGGCCCGGACCTGAACATTCCCTTCAATCCAACCGAGTACTTCTCGGGGGATTTTCTCAAGCGTTACATACGGGATCCGCAGAGCCTTCGGCGCTGGCCTCAAGGGAAGATGCCGGGGTTCTCGGCGGCGGTGCTGCCGGATGCGGAGCTTGATTTGCTGGTGGGATACTTGAAGCATATGGCCGGGCGCAAGCAGCAGTTGAGCCATTAAAGCTTGATTGCCAATGACCATCGGGCATGCATGTCAGTCGTGGAACCGCCAGACATGAAAACGGCCGACACAAAGGTCAGCCGTTGCTGTGCTGCAAAGAGTAAGTATCAGGCCTGCAGGCGACGGATCTCCTGCTTGACGCCCCACCCTTCAATGATGCCACCGAGTGGCTCCACCACCGCCTCGAAATTCAGTTCGAAGTCGCCGATATCGTCATAAGTGGCGTACATCACCCGGCTCAGTTCCAGTGACCAGGCGCCATCTTCCCGAGCGCTGATCTGCGCATTCAACGATTCTCCCCGAAATTGGCCTGCCGCCCTGCGCGCCCGTTCCTCGTCGGGAAAAATGGCGTAGAACTCGATGGGATGGAATTGGGAGAAATCGAAACCGCCTTCTTTCATGCGGCGCAATACGCTGGTGCTGATGTCTTCTTGATAGGCTGTGCTCATGAAACGTCCTCCTCAGAACCGATGGATAGACTTTCCGTCTTCCCGTGCATGCAACCTGCTGTTGCAAGCGATACGGCATCAAATGACCGTCGGGACACAAGCATGTAGCTGACAAGACCGGACCTTGGCGATCCTTTCGCTGATCTCGATTGCAGAGTAGCGTCAAGTCAGTGCGACTGCCAAGCGGGACCAGACAATGAATTTCATGAAACCGGTTTAATGCTGATGATTTCGATGCTGTTCTGGGTCTTCAGGCTCTTGACTGTGGGGTCGTCGGTGCGGCCTTCCAGATCGTTGAGGTCCAGCTCTTTCGAGAGAGGCACCAGCTTTTCCCGAATCAGTTGTGCAGCCTGTTCCATCGTGGGCTCCTGGGCGTAATCAAACTGCTCGGCGATCGTTTCGCCGTGATCGTCAACGAAGGTGATTTCCCACTTTTGCATCAGTGTCTCCTTGCTTGATGGAATGGCCTGGCTTACCTCTATCTCGACATTGGCGGCGAAACAATCGTTCCGCTGAGTTCGTTGACGGCACATACGAAAAAACCGCCTCAAGGGCGGTTTTTCTCAGAGTGACCAGGGCTATTTTTCGGCGCGTTCTTTCAACGCTTTCAGGGTATTGAACGGCGCATCCACCACGAACTTGTTAGCCAGCCAGGACGGAACGTCGCCCCCCGGCTCGGTATGGACCTGGTAAATCACCTCGACCTGATCCGCGCCCTTGGGAGTGAACTTCCAGAAGCCCTCGACCTTTGTCACTCGCACGAAGCCTTTTTCTTCAGGAGCGTAAGTGGGCACGCCCTTGAGGTTGCGGGTCAGGCTGCCATCCGCGCCTTCGACGGTAGTGACTTCCAGCACAGAGTCACGGGGCGTGACCGGCCATGGCGTGTTGAACTGACTGTAGGTCCAGCTCTTGTCGGCCTCGTGCTTGAGCAATTTCTGACTCTTGCATTCATGAATCCAGGCACAGGCGCCTGATACGTCCTCCTGCAAGGCGCGCAACTTCGCCATGGTGGTCTTCATGACGGTCACGCCTTGGTAGGCCTTGTACTTGGAGCCAGGGACCTCACTGAGTGAAACCTTGATACCTTCCTTTTCCTTGGCAACCTGCCAATCCTCAGCCTGGGCTGTAGCCGTCGCCAACAAAACGGTCAAACCACACAACACAGCCATACGATGCAGCGAACCCATAATTGTTTTCCTTGTTTTCGAAGTTCCGATCTTGACGCATTACGCTGCCGTGACTTGCTCCCACCAACCGATCAGGCGGATGGCTTCTTCGCTGCTGTCGCCACAGACCTCGATGTCAGCCTCAAAGGCGGAGCACACCGCCGGGCGATCGGCCCGGCCGAATATCTGACACAGGTTGTCGATCGACAACTGCACGCAACGCTCGCCCGCCGGCTTGCCTTGAGGCATCCCTGGGATGGGTGAGCTGATGGAGGGGGCGATGCAGCAGGCGCCACAGCCCTCGCGGCATTTCATGACGACAACGTCCTCACGGCAGGTTAATGGTTGATAACAGGACAGAGAGTAACGGCTAAAACGATCGTTTTAAATTACCGCACGGGAGTTTTTTCGTTCACAAAGCGATGACCGGGTAGTCAGTGACGAGTTGCAGGCGCAATGAATGCCTACTGCTTGAATTCGAACTCCAGCGCTGCGCCTTCCACTTCGTTGCGCTCCTGGTTGCGCAACGGCAGCTGCATTTCGTTGCTCAGCAAACGCCCGTTGAGTTGGAACGGCCCAGGCTTATCGCCGAACATGGGCGGCAACAACGGCTCACGCTTGGGCAGCGGCACAGTCCCCGGGGGCTTCAGCTCCTCGACCATTTCATTAGGCAAGCTTAAATCGAGCTTCGCCGGTGGCAGGCGGGTCTTGGCAATCTCGCGAGCGGATTTGCTTTTGGAGGCGACGGGGGCACGTTTTTTCCTGGTATTCGCGGCTTTCTTCGCGGGGGCTTTTTTCACCGCTGCGGGTGCCTTGCCAGGATTTTTCGTCGCACTGGCCGCGGGTTTTTCCTGCGCCGCAGCCGCCACGACGCCTCCTGAATGGAAGGCAGTCAACAGGCCAAGCAAAACCCAGACGGCAGGGACAATGGCTTTCATTGGACTCGATGGCAGTTACGACACAAGCCCCATGCTCGCCTGTTAATCAAGCGCTGACAAGCTTGTCCATCCAAGCGCTTGAATTTAAAGGAGCCCGCTCGCGGTCTCCTGGCACAGCTGGGTGGCCAACAGCCCCAGCGTCATCAGGGCCCGCTCTGCCTCGCGGTTCCAGGGGGTGCCGCAGTTCAGACGGATGCAATGGTTGAACTGCTCGGTGTTACTGAAGATCAGCCCGGGGGCGATGCTGATGCCCTGCTGCAGCGCCCGCACGTGCAACTCCTGGGTATTGACCCGTCCCGGCAGGCTGACCCAAAGGATGAACCCCCCGGTAGGACGGCTCATTTGCGTGCCTTCGGGAAAATACTGCTGCACGGCCAGTTGAAAGGCGCTGAGGTTCTTGCGGTACTCCTGGCGAATGTAGCGCAGGTGCCGGTCGTAGCCGCCGTTTTCCAGGTACGCCGCGATGCCCATCTGCGTGACGCTGCACGCCGAATGAGTGCTGAACGTTTGCAGCCGCTGGATCTCTTGCTGGAACTTGCCGGCGATCATCCAGCCGATGCGCACACCCGGCGACAAGGTCTTGGAAAAACTCGAGCAGTAGATCACCCGATCCAGGCGGTCGTACGCCTTGAGTGCCTTGGTACGCCCCTGCTCGAACATCAGTTCGCCGTAGATGTCGTCCTCGACAATTTGAATGTCGAAGTCCGACGCCAGGCGCAGCAGTTGCTTTTGCCGCTCCTCGGGCATCGTGCCGCCGAGGGGATTGCTCAGGCGCGTAGTCAGGACCAATGCCTTGATCGACCATTGGTTGGCCGCCAGCTGCAGGGCTTCAAGGCTCATGCCGGTGACCGGATCGCTGGGGATCTCGATTACCTTGAGCCCCAATAGGTCCGCCAGCTGCAGCAAACCGTAATAGGTCGGCGACTCGGCGGCGATCAGGTCGCCCGGCCGAGTCAGCACGCGCAGCGACATCTGTAATGCATCAACGCAGCCGTGGGTAATCACCACTTCGGAGGGATCGACCACGACCCCGGCGTCGCGCATGCGAATCGCCACCTGGCGTCGCAACGGCTCGAAGCCCGGGCTGAACATGTAGCTGAAAGCCCGCGGGCTGTGAAACCGTGTGACCTTGGCTAACTGCTGGTGCAAAGCGCGCACTGGCAGATAATCGACGCTCGGCACCGCCGCCCCCAGCGGAAAGACTCCCTCACGGCGCGACTCGACCAACACCTGCTGGATGATGCTGCTGCGCGTCACCAGGCCGGGGCGCTCGACCCGGGCGATGTCCGGCGTCGGCGCGGTGAGGGCCGGCGTCTGGTGCACGTAATAACCCGACTGCGGCCGCGCCCGGATCAGCCCCTGGTCTTCCAGGTTGGCATAGGCCTGCAACACAGTGGCATGACTGACGTTGAGCTGCGAACTCATCTTGCGCACCGAAGGCACGCGTTCGCCGGGCTGATACACACCACGCCGGATATCTTCAGCCAGCTGTTGAGCAATACGTTGATAGAGCAGGAGGTTGGTCATGACGCAGCACTCGATTTCACGGGCATTTTATTCTTGTGGGAAATATTACCGGAACAGTTTAGAAGTGTACTGGGACAGTTGCCAGATTACTTGACAGCACAGTGCAGTGACACCCCAAACTGTACCCTTTTCTTCACGATCTCCAGGCGCAAAAAAACCCGGCGCCTTGGCAGGGGCCGGGTTTTCCAGTGACGCACCCCTCAGCGGGCGGCGCCGAGCTGGCCTTTCTCGTCGGAAAAGACGATTTCCACACGACGATTCTGGGCCCGGCCACGCTCGGAAGCGTTGACGTCCACCGGGTATTGATCGCCGTAGCCTTCGACCTGGATGCGCTTTTCATCGATCCCCAGGTCCACCAGCACGTCCGCCACCGCCTGCGCGCGGTCACGGGACAGCTTGAGGTTCTCCTGCTTGCCGCCAGTGCTATCGGTATAGCCCTCGATTCGCACCACGCGCTTGGGATTGAGCTGCAGGAACTGCACGATCTTGAGCACCACGCGGTTGGCCGAGTTTTTCAGTTCCGCTTCGCCGGTGTCGAACAGCACGTCACCCAGGGTCATCACCAGGCCGCGATCAGTCTGGGTGGTGGCCATCGCCATAATCTGTTCTTCCAGCCACTTGCCTTGCTGCTGGACGCTCAGCAACTTGGATTCGCGCAAGGCCAATTGCAGGCGCTGGCGTTCCAGCTCAAGCTTCGCGGCGCGCTCTTCGTTGAGCAACTGATTGCTGTGTTCCCGCGCGATCTCGCTGTAGCGTTGGCTCAAATAGGCGTAATGCTGAACATCCTCGCCGCTGCCCCAATAGCTGGACAGGCGATCGGCCCGGGCCAGGGACTCGCCGGCGCGGATGACATCCTTGGGCGCGGCGCGCAACACATTGGCGTCTTCCTTGACCTTCTGGAAGCTGGCGCTGGCCTGTTCCAGTGCCGCCTCGCTACGCTGGCCGGCGCAGCCATACAAACTGGCGAGGCCCGCGAGGACCAGGCTGCCACATACATGGGACGGCTTCATTGGGCATCATCCCTCAACTGTTTGCGCAAGCGCTTGATTCGAGTATCGAGCACGTTCAACTGCTCCTGGCGCTTGAGACTGAGCACCTTCGCTTCGGCCAGGCGCGCGTCCAGCTCGGCCTGCTCGGCGCGCATGCGGGCCTTCTTGTAGGATTCGTCGGCCATGTTGCTTTTGGCGCGGGCGAATTTTTCTTCGGCGAGTTTCAGTTCAGGCACTTCGTCGGCGGTGGCGCCCACCGCACGGGCCTGCTCGATGGCCTGCTCAGTCAGGCGCAGCTGTTCATTCGGCGCCGGATCGGCTGCGCAACCCGCCAGAGCCAGAACGGCCAGGGCAGCGAAAAGAGGTCGAATAGTCACTAATGTTCCCTACTGTTTTGGGGCGCTGACAGGTGGTTGCAACTGTGTTCTCCAACGCTCCAGATTGCGCTGTAACACAGCCTCCGTCAGGCCGGACGCGGCCAATTCTGTCATCTTTTGCGCCAGCTGTCCGCGCAACCATGGGTCGTTACAGGCGGAGTTATGGGAAACCGCGAGGAACAATCCCGGTTTATCCACCGGTTGCGGTGCAGCCTGCAGATCGTTGGCCATCCCTAATGTCTGCGCCATCGCCATGCCGGAGTAGCGCCCAGCCAGAACATATTCCACCTCACCCAGGAGCAATTTCTGAAAGGCCTGGGTCAGGTTGGGTGTCCGGGTCAGGGTTAGATTCTGCTCGGCAAAGACGCTGAATCCCTGGGTCATTCGGGCCTTCTCCGACAAGGCTCCGGGATGTCCGTGAAGATCCTCGGGCCGGGTGATGAGCAACGTCGAATCCTTGCGAGTCCAGACCAGGTAATCATTTTCCAGCAAGGCCGGGTGCACGTAATCGAGGCTTTCCAGCCCGTTCGTGGTCAGCGGAGCATCGGTGAGCAGGTCCATGCGCCCGCTGCGCACCTCGTCCAATGCCTGGGCACGCTTGCCGGCGTAGAGCAGCTCGATCTTGATCCCCAGCGCCTGCGCCACCTGCTCCAGCAGTTCGGCGCCGGCGCCGATCAGGTGCTTGGGGTCCTGAGGATCTTGCCAAAGATAAGGCGGCGCATCGGGGCTGCCGGTGGCGACCAGGCGCTCACATTTGCCAGCGGCGACAGACAGGCCAGGCATGCAAGCCAATGCCCCCAACAACGACCAACCGGCCAAACGGCGAAGATCCATGGCGCTACGCTCCCCGGAAGCAGAAATAAAAAAACCCGGCCAAAGGCCGGGCTCTTTATAAGTGAAGACGCCGGATTAGACCAGCTTCTCCAGCTCGGGGATGGCTTCGAACAGGTCAGCCACCAGGCCATAATCGGCCACCTGGAAGATCGGCGCTTCTTCGTCCTTGTTGATCGCAACGATCACCTTGGAGTCTTTCATGCCGGCCAGGTGCTGGATCGCGCCAGAGATACCGACGGCGATGTACAGCTGTGGCGCAACGATCTTGCCGGTCTGGCCGACCTGCATGTCGTTGGGCACAAAACCTGCGTCGACCGCGGCGCGGGAAGCGCCGACGGCAGCGCCCAGCTTGTCGGCCAGGGCGTACAGGTGCTTGAAGTTGTCACCGTTCTGCATGCCGCGACCGCCGGAAACGACGATCTTGGCAGCGGTCAGCTCAGGACGATCGGATTTCGCCAGTTCTTCGTTGACGAAGCTGGAGATGCCGGCGTCATGAGCAGCGCCTACTGCTTCAACGGCAGCCGAGCCACCTTCGGCGGCAACCGGGTCGAAACCGGTGGCGCGCACGGTGATGACCTTGATCGCAGCGGTCGATTGTACGGTGGCGATGGCGTTGCCGGCGTAGATCGGGCGCTTGAAGGTATCGGCGCTTTCTACCGAGATGATTTCGGATATCTGGTCGACGTCCAGTGCGGCAGCCACGCGCGGCAGGATGTTCTTGCCGTTGGAGGTAGCGGCAGCCAGGATGTGGCTATAGCCCTTGCCCAGCTCGGCGACGAGCGGAGCAACGTTTTCCGGCAGCTGGTTTGCATAGGCGGCGTTGTCGGCCGACAGCACTTTTGCCACGCCGGCAATTTTGGCAGCAGCTTCGGCAACGGCACTTGCGCCCTGCCCGGCCACCAATACGTGCACATCGCCACCGATTTTGGCGGCTGCAGCAACGGTGTTCAGCGTGGCCGGAGCCAGCGCCTTGTTGTCGTGTTCGGCGATTACCAAGATAGTCATAGTCAGATTACCTTCGCTTCGTTTTTCAATTTCTCGACCAGTTCAGCCACCGACTTGACCTTGATGCCCGCGCTGCGTGCAGCCGGCGCTTCGACCTTCAGGGTCTTGTTGGTGGAGGCGGTGGAAACGCCCAAAGCATCCGGAGTCAGCACTTCAAGCGGCTTCTTCTTGGCTTTCATGATGTTTGGCAGGGACGCATAACGCGGCTCGTTCAAACGCAGGTCGGTGGTGACAATGGCCGGCAGTTTCAGGGAAACCGTCTGCGCGCCGCCATCGATTTCGCGAGTCACGGCAACGCTGTCGCCGGACACTTCGACTTTCGAAGCGAAGGTGCCCTGGCCGTAGCCGCTCAACGCAGCAAGCATCTGGCCTGTCTGGTTGTTGTCGCTGTCGATGGCCTGTTTGCCGAGGATCACCAGCTGTGGCTGTTCCTTGTCGACAACGGCTTTCAACAACTTGGCAACGGCCAGGGAAGTCAGGTCTTCGGCGGATTCGACGAGGATGGCGCGATCGGCACCCAGCGCCAGCGCGGTGCGCAGTTGCTCCTGGGCGGTGGTCGGGCCGATGGAGACGACGACGATCTCGGTCGCAACGCCTTTTTCCTTCAGGCGTACGGCTTCTTCTACGGCGATTTCGCAGAATGGGTTCATCGACATCTTGACGTTGGCGAGGTCGACGCCGGAGTTGTCCGCTTTGACGCGAACCTTGACGTTATAGTCGACCACTCGTTTGACAGCTACAAGAACCTTCATGGATTCCTCGTTACTCTCCGGTGAAAAGAAAGTCGCCTGGGCGAACCTGGCGGTTGATGATCATGGGGCGCAAGGGCACCTCTAAAAACGCCGGCATGAATCACACATGACCCTGCTCACGGGAGTGAAGACCATTCGTCAGTGATGACCGATGAGTCATTCATTATCGCGGCGTGTAAACTGCGCGTCCGAACCACGCAACTCGTCACTTTGTGCTGCCTTCGCCCTGTCTTTAGAGGTGCTCTTGGAACCAACAGTCAGCCTACGGCGAGCGCAAAACCGCCCGTATCTTGACCGGAACGCCTATTCCGGTCAATACGGCAAAATGGTCGGTCATAAGCCGTACGTCAGTGATTTATCTGGGCTGCGGCAATTTCAAACGAACGTTTGTATTGGACCCCAAGAGTGGTGTAGATATAATGCGCCGCTCAGAGAGAGAAGCGCGGGTCATCCATTGTCGCTTTCGTCGCTCGGCGAAGGAAATAACGGATGCAACGCCAAACCTCCAATTAGAAAAAACTGTTGAGCCTTGAGTAGGAGATAGCCTGTGGAACGCGAATACATGGAATTCGACGTGGTCATCGTCGGTGCCGGCCCCGCTGGCCTGTCTGCCGCTTGCCGACTGAAACAGAAGGCCGCCGAAGCCGGTAAGGAAATCAGCGTCTGCGTGGTCGAAAAAGGCTCCGAAGTCGGTGCGCACATTCTTTCCGGCGCGGTGTTCGAACCGCGCGCCCTGAACGAACTGTTCCCGGACTGGAAAGAACTCGGCGCGCCGTTGAACACGCCCGTCGCGCGCGATGACATTTATGTCCTGCGAAACGCCGAGGCGGCAAGCAAAATCCCCGACTTCTTTGTGCCCAAGACCATGCACAACGAAGGCAACTATATTATTTCCCTGGGCAACCTGTGCCGCTGGCTGGCCCAGCAGGCCGAGAACCTGGGCGTGGAAATCTACCCCGGCTTCGCTGCCCAGGAAGCACTGTTCGACGAAAACGGCGTGGTTCGCGGCATCATCACCGGCGACCTGGGTGTCGACCGTGAAGGCAACCCGAAGGAAGGCCTCTATACCCCCGGCATGGAACTGCGTGGCAAGTACACGCTGTTCGCCGAAGGCTGCCGTGGTCACATCGGCAAGCAACTGATCAAGCGCTTCAACCTGGACAGCGAGGCCGACACCCAGCACTACGGCATCGGTCTGAAAGAGATCTGGGAAATCGACCCGGCCAAGCATCAGCCTGGCCTGGTGGTGCACACCGCCGGTTGGCCGCTGGACATCATGGGCACCGAAAACACCGGCGGCTCGTTCCTTTATCACCTGGAAAACAACCAGGTGGTGGTCGGTCTGATCGTCGACCTGTCCTACAGCAATACCTTCCTCTCTCCATTCGACGAGTTCCAGCGCCTCAAGCATCATCCGGTGCTCAAGCAGTACCTGGAAGGTGGCAAGCGCGTCAGTTACGGTGCTCGCGCCATTGCCAAGGGCGGCCTGAATTCGTTGCCGAAAATGGTCTTTAAGGGCGGTGCGCTGATCGGTTGCGACCTCGGCACCCTGAACTTCGCCAAGATCAAGGGCAGCCACACCGCGATGAAATCCGGCATGCTCGCCGCCGAAGCAGTGGCCGATCGTCTGTTCGCCGAGTCCGAAGGCGGTGACGAACTGACCGCCTATGTCGATGGCTTCAAGAGCAGCTGGTTGTACGAAGAATTGTTCGCCAGCCGTAACTTCGGCGCAGCGATCCACAAATACGGCGCGATCGTCGGCGGCGGCTTCAACTGGCTCGACCAGAACATCTTCGGCGGCAAGATTCCGTTCACCCTGCGCGATACCAAGCCGGACTATGCCTGCCTGAAGCTGGCCGCCGATTGCAAGAAGATCGACTATCCGAAACCGGACGGCAAGATCAGTTTCGACAAGCTCAGCTCGGTGTTCATCTCCGGTACCAACCATGAAGAAGAACAGCCTTGCCACCTGAAGCTGACCGATCCGAGCATCCCGATCGGCAAGAACCTGCCGCTGTACGACGAACCGGCCCAGCGCTACTGCCCGGCCGGCGTGTACGAAGTGATCACCAAGGAAGACGGTGAGAAGCGCTTCCAGATCAACGCCCAGAACTGCGTTCACTGCAAGACCTGCGACATCAAAGACCCTGCACAGAACATCACCTGGGTCACGCCGGAAGGCGCCGGTGGGCCGACTTACCCGAACATGTAAGCCGATTTGCTGAACATCAAGGCCCCCGAATGGGGGCCTTTTTGTTGCCTGCCGTCAAAAAACACCAGCACCATGCATGACGGCCGTCAGACCTTGGCGCCCAGCTCCGCCGACAGCCGCGCGGTGACGCCTTTGACCAGGGGAATCAGCTCGGCCATCTTTTCCAGCGGCATGTACGGCACGGTGCTGGCGATGCTTATGCCGGCGACGATACGCTTGCCAGCGTCGCGGATCGGCGCTGCCACGCAACGAATCGACGGTTCGTTGTCTTCGAGGTCGAAGGCATAGCCGCCTGCTACGTACTCCACCATTCGTTGCTGGAACTGCTCCCAGGACTGTTCCTGATGCTGCGGCCAGAACTGATTTTTCCCACCCGCCGGAAGGCTGATTTCGTACAGTCTTTTCCACTGTTCCTGAGAATCATCGAGCATCAGCGCCTTGCCGATCCCGGTGCGCGCGAGTGGCATGCGGTGGCCCACCCGGGAGCGCATTTCCGGTCCGTTGCGGCCCGGATTCTTCAACAGGTACAGGACCTCGTCGCCCTCGCGAATCGCCAGGTGGACGGTGTCTCCGGTGAGCGCCGACAGCTCGTCCAGGTACGGCCCCGCCAGGCTCACCAACGGCAGTTCTTCCCGCGCCTGGAAACCCAGCTCGATCAGCTTCGGCCCCAGCAGATAGCCCACTTGCGGCACCACGCGCAGATAACGCTCGTCCACCAGGCAACTGGCGAGGCGATGGGTGGTGCTGCGGGTGGTGCCGATCAGCCGGGCGATTTCCTTCAAGTCACGGGCGCCGCTGGCGACCGCCTGGACCACGCCCAGGCCACGCAGCAATGTCTGGGTGCCGGTAGGCGCGGCGTCCTTGGTGATTTTTGGATCGTCTTGCTGCATATCCGGCCTTTCACAATGAGCGGGGGAACGGGCGGCATTATGGTCGCCCGCCCCTCGGGACTACAACTCGATGCGCTCGACTTTCCCGACCAGCAGGATGTAGGACAGCGCGCCAATCAACGCCAGCACGGCGATGTAGGTAATCGCCGGGGCAAACGAATCGCCGCTGGCGAGAAAACCAATGACGATCGGCGTGGCGATGGCCGCCAGGTTGCCGATGAAATTGAACACCCCACCGGTCAACCCCAACAGCCGTGCCGGCGCCAGAGTCGATACCAGCGACCAGGTGATCGACGCCAGGCCGTTGCCGAAAAAGGCCAGGGCCAGGAATGCAATCACCAACGGCGTCGACTCGACGAAATTGGCGCCGATGATTGCCGTGGAAATCAACAGACCACCGATGATCGGCAGCTTGCGCGCGAACCCCACTGTGGCGCCGCGACGGATCAGCCAGTCGGAGAAGAAACCGGAACACAGCACGCCGACAAATGCCGCGAGGAACGGCAGCGACGCCAGCAAGCCAGACTTGATGAAGTCCATGCCGCGATATTTCACCAGATAGGTCGGAAACCACGTCAGGAAAAACCACAGCGTGGAGTTGAGGCAGAACTGGCCCAGGTAAATTCCCCAGAGCTTGCGTTGGGTCAGGACGATCCCAAGGTCGGTCCAGCTGAATTTTGCCTTGGCCTTGGCCGTCTCGGCCTGGATATCCACCAGCCCGCCGCCTTCGCGGATCAGCTCGATTTCAGCGGCGTTGGCGCCTTTGAAATCCCGCGGCTCGCGATACACCGCGTACCAGATCACCGCCCAGAGAATACCGACAGCACCGGTCACGACGAACACCATATGCCAGCCGAAGGCATGCTGCAGCCAGGCCAGGACCGGCGTCAGGAAAGCCAGGCCGACAAATTGCCCGGACGTATAAAAACCGATCGCCGTGGCCCGTTCACGCTCGGGAAACCAAGTGGTGACTACGCGGCTGTTGATCGGATAAGCCGGCGCTTCCAGGGCGCCGACGGCCATGCGCAGGACAAACAGCGCGATGAAGCTGGCAGCGAAACCGAGCATCACCGTGGCCACCGACCACAGCAACAACGCCACGCTATAAAGGATGCGTGGTGGCACCCGGTCCACCAACCAGCCACCGGGAATCTGCATGGCGGCGTAGGTCCAGCCGAACGCCGAGAAAATCAGCCCGACATGGATCGGATCGATCCCCAGTTCGCTGGTCAGTGCGGGCGCGGCAATCGAGAGGTTGCTGCGGTCCAGGTAATTGATCACCACGGTGATGAACAGCAGGACCATGATGAAAAAACGCTTGCGGCTGGGCGTCACCAACGACGCCTGCGCGCTCAGGGTGTGCGCTTGCATGTGAGGTGCCTCTTTTTATGTTTATTGAGAACGGGCGCATCGAGAAAGATCTCCAGCATAAGGAGATCAAATGTGGGAGCGAGCCTGCTCGCTCCCACAAGAGGCCGGGTGAAATCAGACCTCACTCACCACTCGGCAAAACTGCCATCGGCATGGCGCCAGATCGGGTTGCGCCAGCGGTGGCCGATGGCCGCGCGTTCGATGACGTATTCCTCGTTGATCTCGATGCCCAGGCCCGGGCCGTTGGGGATCTTCACGAAGCCTTTGTCATAGTCGAACACCTGCGGATCCTTGATGTAATCCAGCAAGTCGTTGCTCTCGTTGTAATGGATACCCAGGCTCTGCTCCTGGATAAATGCGTTGTAGCAAGCCGCGTCCAGTTGCAGGCATGCCGCGAGCGCGATCGGGCCCAACGGGCAGTGCAACGCCAGCGCCACGTCATAGGCCTCGGCCATGTTGGCGATCTTGCGGGTTTCGGTGATGCCACCGGCGTGGGACGCATCCGGCTGAATGATGTCCACGTAGCCTTCGCTGAGCACCCGCTTGAAGTCCCAGCGCGAGAACAACCGCTCGCCCAAGGCGATCGGCGTGCTGGTCAGCGGCGCCAGTTCCTTGAGCGCTTCGTAGTTTTCGCTGAGCACCGGCTCCTCGATGAACATCAGTTTGTAGGGATCGAGTTCCTTCATCAGCACCTTGGCCATCGGCTTGTGCACGCGGCCATGGAAGTCCACGCCAATACCGATGTTCGGCCCGACCGCATCGCGCACCGCCGCCACGTTGGCCAGGGCCAGGTCGACTTTTTCAAACGTGTCGAGAAACTGCAGCTCCTCGGTGCCGTTCATCTTCACCGCCGTGAAGCCCCGCGCCACGGCTTCTTTCGCCGCTCGGGCAGTGTCCGCCGGACGGTCGCCGCCGATCCACGAATACACGCGGATCTTGTCGCGAACCTGGCCACCCAGCAGATCGCTGACCGACACGCCCAAGGCCTTGCCCTTGATGTCCCACAATGCCTGGTCGATACCGGCCAGGGCGCTCATGTGAATGGCACCACCGCGGTAGAAACCGCCGCGATAGAGCACGGTCCAGATGTCCTCGATGTTGCGTGGGTCTTTGCCGATCAGGTAGTCGGACAATTCCTCGACGGCGGCCGCCACCGTGTGGGCACGGCCTTCGACCACCGGCTCGCCCCAACCCGTCACGCCCTCGTCGGTCTCGACCTTGAGGAAGCACCAGCGCGGCGGAACGATAAAGGTGGTCAACTTGGTGATTTTCATCTTCTTGTCTCTCTTGTCGGATGCAGCGCGCGGGGCGCTGGGAAAGTCTTCAGTTCAAGGCGTTCCATGCGGCCACGTAGGCCTTGGCGCGCACCGCTACTTCGTCAACGGTCAGGCCCGGCTTGAACAGCCCGGAGCCGAGGCCGAAACCCTTGACGCCAGCCTCGATGAACACCGCCATGTTGTCCGGCGTGATCCCGCCCACCGGCACCAGCACGGTCCCGGCCGGCAGCACCGCGAGCCAGGCCTTGACCACTGCCGGGCCCATCTGCTCGGCCGGGAACATCTTCAATACATGAGCGCCCTCGGCCAGCGCGGCAAAGGCTTCGGTGGGCGTGGCGACGCCAGGCGACAGGTACAAGCCCGCCGCTTTCGCCGCGCGTAGCACCTTCGGATCGCTATGGGGCATGACGATCACTTGGCCGCCAGCCGCTTTCACCTGCTCGACCTGCTCCGGTGTGAGCACGGTGCCGGCACCGATCAGGCAATCGGCGGGCAACGTGCTGCGCAGGATGCGGATACTTTCGTACGGCTCAGGAGAATTGAGCGGTACTTCGATGACGCGAAATCCCGCGCCATAAAGGACTTTGCCGATAGCGGCCGCCTCTTCGGGACGTAGGCCGCGCAAGATCGCGATCAGCCCGTTTTGCGCCAGTGCTTGGGTAAGCATGTCAGGGTCTCCAGTCAGATTTAACGCGATGCGGTGGCGTCGAGCAGGCCGGCTGCCACGGCCAGTTGCCACAGTCCGCGCTCGGTGGCCTGTTCGGCCAGGGTCACGCGGGCAAACCCGCAGGCGTCGAGAGCCCGTTGATAGCGGGCACACAGTTGAGAGTTGCCGATCAGCACCACCGTAGGCAGATGCACGCTGTTGCGTCGCTGCCGCTGCACGGCGGCCAGGGCGGTCAGTTCATGGCCGATGAGCAGGCCGGAAAGATAATCGGCCTGGGCGCTGGCGCCGAGCTCGCCGGTCAAGCCCAGGCTGCGGGCGCTGAATACCGTGGACAGCGGGCCGATCTGACCGTCTACCGACAGCGCAACCTGCACGCCGCGATCGAACGCCGCGCCGTCGAACGCCGCACCGCGTTGCTGGGTGCGGCCGAGAATGCTGTGGTCGCTGAGCACGGCGAAGATCTCGCCGGTCATGAAAGTGTCGAAATGCACGATGCAGCCCTCGGCCACTTCCACCCATTTCGAATGGCTGCCCGGCAGGCCGATCAGCACCGCTTCGTTCGGCAGGCTGGCCAACGCACCGAGCACCTGGGCTTCTTCGCCGCGCATGACATTGGGCAGTCGGGAACGCTGGATTACTCCCGGCACGATGTGCACATCGACGCCGCGAAGACTGCGGATGACCTGTAGGGAATGTCCGAGGTTGGCGACGTTTGCCGGCGTGTCGCAGTAAGGCGCTTCGCGCCAGCCCTGGGCGCTGCCGACCATGCCACAAGCGATGACGGGCAAACCTGGCTGCGCATCGAGCCAGTCGCCGCAGGCTTCATCGAAGGCCAGCTCGAAACCGTCGCTGCACGCCTGGCCGGCGACCGTGCGCGGCCCGGACGGCAACTGCATGATCCCCGACGACAGCGAACGCTGTTCGAGCACCTCGCCCCCAGCGGCAAGTTTGTAAGCCCGTAATGAGGTCGTACCCCAATCGAGCGCTATCAATTGCGCCTGCATCCGCTTCACCTGTTTTGTTTTTTGGCAGTGAGTGAAGCGGACTATAAACCTTGGCGCAAAAAAATCTCAACATATAAAAAAGCATCCCACATAACGGGACAAATAATCATCGTGCAGTCCATGCCCAAGGGCACCGCTACCCGCGATCTGCCCGACGCAACGCGGCAATACCGCTAGGCTGGTCTGTCGCGTAGAAACGCAAGGATTTCAGCGGCCAACTCTTCGGGCGCCTCTTCCGCCATGTGGTGCCCGCAGTCCAAAGCCCGCCCTTGCTGCTTCGTCGTCCACGGCTCCCAAACTGCCAAAACGTCTTCATAAATAAGTTTGAGGTCATCACGCTTTGACCACAGGATCATGGTTGGACACGCTATCCGACGCCCGGCGCGCCGGTCGGCATCGTCGTGATCTCGGTCGATCCCAGGGCCTGCACGGTAATCCTCAACCATGCCATGAACCGTCTCGGGATCATGGATGGCTTCGCTGTAATCCTCATAGGCTTCGGCCCCCATTTTCTCGGGGGAGCCTCCATACCATGCGTCTGGATCGACCAGAATGGCTTGCTCTGGTTTCTCGGGTTGGCTGAAGAAGAACCAATGCCACCACATTGTCGCGAATTGCTCGTCGCAGCGTTCCAACGCTTCAATAATCGGTACACCGTCCAGCACCCCGAGATGAGTTATGGCTTCGGGATGATCCATGGCCATGCGAAAGGCCGTGTAAGCGCCCCGATCATGGCCGATAACCGAAAACCGCTCGTGCCCTAAATGGTGCATCAACGCTATACAATCACGGGCCTTGGCGCGTTTTGAAGAGCCTGCATGGTCTGGAGTGTCCGCAGGTTTGGAGGAGCGGCCAAAACCTCTCAGGTCGGGGCAAACAACCGTGTGATGTTGCGCCAGCAACGGCGCTACACGGTGCCAGGTCGCGTGAGTACGAGGGTGTCCATGAAGCAACAAAACAGGAGGGCCACTGCCTCCGTGCCTGACCCTTAACGTTGCCTCAGGCAAGACAACAGTCTCGAGAGAAAAATCTTCGAACATCAAGTACTCCTTCCGTCCTATTTGTTCCCAGACCCGCAGAAAAAGCGGTCATTATTTACTAACCCGTGCGTAAGCTCACTCAACCCACCTACGTCACAGCCAATAATGAAATACGAATTAGCGAGAAAATATTCCAACCAAATGAACTCCAATATTGCCCTAACAACTAACCGCCCGTAGCCGCCCGCGCATACTGGGCGACACAGTCCATTGCGAAAATTATAGTTAACCACTGCACACCAACAGCTGGCCAACCATGTAACTCTTTGACCTGCAAGTGATTTACGCCCTACTCCACGAAAAAAACTTCCCAGGCGCATCCCGGCGAAAGTTGCCACATCAATCCCAGCGAGTGTGCAGCATCTCGACCATTTCACCCTCCCCAGCGTTAGCGAGACAAGTCGGCCAGCGCATATCGGCATTCGACATCTAACGTTGAGCTTATGATATGTCGAGTGGTCTTGGGTGGATAAGGACGCCCTTCCAGCCCCCTGGCGATAACCTCGTTGGCAGTCACTTCAATGCCGACCTGACGGGATTTCAGTTCGACTTGCGAATAATCGAGCATCAGGCAAGGAACCACTTTCAACGAACTTCGCCGGGCGAACTCGCGCCGATGATGTCCGTCCATGATGACCCATGAGGCCCGTTCGACGAGGATTGGCCGCAGCCAAAAGCCCTTTTGGATGATCTCGTGGGCGACTTGCAGCACCCTCTCTTCAATAAATTGTTCAGTTGGCAAAAGTGCATTCGGCGACAATAGCGCGATGCCGCCACTCTCAGGCCAGGTTTCTAGAGAAAATCTATTGCTCATCAGTTGGCTCACTCTAGTTTGAAGTCCATCCCCACGACACATCTTTAACATGCCGAAGAAGTTGATGAAACAGCCTAGCCGCATCTTTCACCTTGGCAAGATTTCCTTATAAGTTTTTATTTTTACAAAAATCTTTAAAATAAAAAAATCTTCTTTAATAAAATTGAACTTCACGCCGTTACGCTTCCGCAAACAAACGCAGCGCTATGTAACGATGCTCAGCGAACAATAAAACCTTTGGCACCAATGAGTTACTGACAGCAACGATAAAAATCAAAAAAAATTTTGTTTTTTTAAACACTTCTGACTAGTCTCGCTGAGACGTTTAATTTTTGGATCCAATATCATAACAATGGCCATCGTGCCCTGACTAAAATTCACCACGGAGTTTTAGCGTGACCACTTTAATTGAAAATCCAATATGCGATTATTATGACAGCATCAGTAATCAACTGCGTGCAGTTACCGACCATCTAGAGCAATCGGGGGACGGGCTCTTCACGCCTGGGTTCCTTCCCGAGTTAGACCCGCAGGTAACTCAATTTTTTTCCGCTTCGTCCATAAGTTACTCCCTTATTGACTTGGGTCTGGGCATTGAAACCATTCTGCTCAATATGTCCAGGTTCGAACGAACCCGCACAACCAAAACCAATCCTTCTCTGCTCATGGTCGCCCGGGCGATCGAGCACAACCGTCGCAGCGGCGAGGCGGTCACAATCGTCACCCCCTCCTCCGGAAACAAAGCGACCGCGCTGCGTGCGGCGGTGTACCGCGCCTATGAGCTTGGACTCGCGTCTCCCGACACCCTGAATATCGTTTGCGTGGTACCGGCCGATGCAGAGCTTAAACTATGGGATAGCCCCCTATCGTCGGATGAGCGGCTGCGCGTCCTCAATCCACTCGTGACCGTTCAAACCTCTACGCGCGACACGGTCAAGAAGATGGTTTCCAGCGCCGCTCGCAGGCTTCCCTCCCTGGCATCAAAACGGCGATTGTGGTTCACCCTTTCCCTGGACAATTACGTGCTCGCCGATCAACTGCGGGCATTTCTGGAGATTGACCGTTTCGCCCCGGAGGTACGTCGTTGGCACGCACATAGCGTTTCCAGCGCCTTTGGGTTGATTGGGCACAGTCGGGGGTGGGCTCAACGCAGGCCAGACGCACCGCTGCGACCCGGTTACCTGCTTGTTCAACATCTCGACACCCCTGACATGGTCCTGCATCTGACGCGAGGCACCTTTAACAGAGAAAAGATGCCCCAGTACCACCTTAGCGCCAATGGAAGGTTTCAACAGACAGACTCGCTGCACTTTCCCGCTGAAACCAACCGACCTGACGAATGCATCGATACCACGTTCTATACCTCAGCACCTGCTACGCAGCCAGAGATGGAGGGCTACATCACTGAACATGGCGGCACGGGGATAGTCGTCAGCCGTATCGAGTGCGAAAAGGGTTACACCCAGGTCCGAGCCGCTCTATCACGCACCGACGTGCATCTGCCAGACGACCCGAGTCGTCTTCGGGAGCACTCGTTATTGATGGCGGCCACCGGAGCGCGCCTGGCCCATGCGCGCGGATTGCTGGACGGTGTCGGATCGGTAGTGCTTCACAATAGCGGCAGCTATACCGATAGCGATTTTGCTCCGGTACCTCATCAACATCTGACGCGTTTGCACCAGGACCAAGCCCAAGAGCTTGATGACGTAATCGAGCATGCCAGAGGGAGAACATTTGGATGAACTCGCCGATTAGTATCGTCTCAGCCATCGACTTCAACGATGAGCCCCTCCCTCTGGAAAATCTGCATGCCACGGCTCAGTCACTTCTCAAGGAGCACGGCTACGTACAAATCGTCAACGTTCCGGACGGATTTGACTACGTCCGCTTCGGCCGACGATTAGGTAGTTTCGTACCTAACTACGGAGGGGCAGTTGTAGGCAATGTACGCCCCGAACCAGGCATGGACGACGTCTACCATGCCGGCAATCACCAGCCGCTCACGCCCCACACTGAGGGATACGACTTCAAACACCTTCCACCCCGATACATCATGCTTTGGTGCGTGGTACCAGCCGAGGGCGACGGTGGGGAGACCACGCTCGCGCTAACCCAGCCATGGATCGATGCGCTTGATGACACCTCGCGCGAGCATCTGTTCAAGACCGTATTTGCCTGGAAAACCACCGAGGGCATACGACGGCAAGGGCTGGACCTACGCACCGAGCATCCGATCCTCGAGGAGACTGACCTAGGTCGTATCGTGCGGTTCTCCTGCAATAATCTTTTGCATGAGAACGACCCGGTCGCGACGACCTTGCAACACGATTGGCAGTCACGCTACATGACGGATTCGGTGTGGGTTCGTTACGCACAAAACGACATCTTGTTATGGGACAACTGGCGTGTGCTGCACGCGCGCAACGCATTCCAGGATAGCCGACGGCACCTGCGGCGGCTGCAGATCGGTGCGACCGGTGGGCTGCAAGGAAGCGCTCTATGAGCTGGAATGAAAGCGCTGCCCTGAGAGTTCTTATTGTCGGACGTGGACGGTTTGCACGGACGCTGCTTGCACGCCTGTCAGACACGTTCAATGAGCGTCTGAAGATCGTCCAGTGTTACCGCGACGTCCAGCCGCCCGCCTTACCGGACGATGACGTGCCAGTAAAGTCTCAGTCTGTAAGTCGAGCGCCGATGCGCACCCTCCTGGGCGAGGAGGGATTAGAAAACCTGCGTGCATTGATGGTGACCTGTAAGCCGGACGTGATCGTATCTGCGGCGTCTGCTTATTCGCCGTATGGCTCGGGAACAGGGACCGGAGCGCCTTTCGGCTCAACGCTGCCGTTACAACTTCCCATCGCAATAAACGTTGCCAGGGCAGCGCGTTCATGCGGCAACGGCGGGTTGTTGCTCAACGCTTGTTACCCGGAATTGGTCAACCCCGTCGCCCGCTTACTCGGAAGCCCGTTCGACGCGGGTCTGGGAAACGCCCAGACGCTGAATTGGGCTCAAGACTTTGGCGAACAGGGCAACCGTCTTCAGGCCTTGGCCCACCATTCGCATCTGGGGAAAAACTACAGAAAGGCGCCGTTGATGTACGACTTCAGGGACGGGCGCATTCATGAGCCCATGGCCCTGCACACCGAAGCACTGGAACAGCGGCGCGCCTTGACGCGGGAGGAACGCAATGACATCGGGGCCACAGCAGCGGCGTCATTGGTGGCTGAGCTGGCGACCTCGACTTCGGTGACAGCATGCCTGCCCGGAGTCAACGCAGAAACGGGTGCGATGCCGGTGAGCGTAGGGTTGGCCCGCGGAGCGAAGCCTTGTATCAAGCTTTCGGGCGCTGACTTGAATCAGGTCCGTACCAGACATGAACAGGAGTGCATCGCCGAAGGATGGAATATCCATGATGGTGTCCTGGAGCTGTCACCAGAAGCTCGTAATGGCATGGGAGCGCTGGCGCCGCCCGACCTCAGGGTAAACAGCGACGATCTTGAAACATGGGTGAATCTGCTTGGGAGATCGCTATGACGCTGCCAGCAAGACTTGCGACGGCCGTCCGATATGGCTGGAGGAACTCGTCGCATCCAGGGGTTATCCGCATGCACAGGCTGCTGGATTCGTGGGGACCCAAAATAGGCACCGTGACCAGTACAGTACCGGCGTGTCCGCATGCGCCTTCTATTTCGTATGCCGGCATTCCCCAAGGGCTGGCCAATATTCTAAAGCTCACGGATGTCCTGCGATCGCGGGACTTTCCAGGGGCAATCAATTGGGAAAGCAACAATGATGGCGCAGTGGCCGATATCTCGCTGCATGGCACCTCGGTACGCGGGGCGCCCGCCGGCGTTCGGGAGCTGGTCTTGCCCTTTCGCGTCCACCTTGCGATCCCGACTCCAGATCTTGAGTCGGTAAAGCAGGCGGTTTCAAAACGCGAGCGTTCACGCTTCTCGTCATCGTTGAACCAAGAGCAATGGCGCGCGCGAATCACGACAGATGAAAATGAAGTACGTCGCTTTTACTTTCGGATGCACCTGCCAACGATGGCTAAACGACACGCTGACGCAGCGCGAACCGAGTCCTTGGATCTGGCGCTACACATCGTCAGGCAGGGAGGATTATTTTTGTCTGAATCGTCCGCAGGCCCAGTAGCCGGATGCCTGTTTACCCAGGTGGGTAGCGTGTTCACTACACGACTGCTAGGGGTCGACGAGGGGGCTGATGAGCACTACGACAACGGAGCATTCAAGAACCTCTATTACATGATGCTCAAACACTGCGCCAATAACAGCTCAATCCAGACCATGGATCTGTTCGGTACCGAAGCATTCATTTCCAAAGGCATATTCCAGTGGAAACGCAAACTGGGAGCCCAGGTTTGCCAAGCCCCCAACCATTTCCGTCACAAATTCCTGCGACTGAAGGTCCACCGCGATAGTCCGGGAGTACGACGTTTCCTATTACATAACCCGATGCTGATCGACACGCCTAGCGGATTTGCACCGGTGTATTTCATGGAGGGGAATCAAGGCGCGATGCGTGAGTTCAGCGCCCAGATGGGTGGGTTGAACCCGCCACTGCATATTCCCATCGATGAATTCCTCTCCTTGGATGACGCTGTAAATCCTTACGCCCGGAGGGGGGGCAATACCTGAGTCGAGCGTAACGCTCCTTCTGGAAATCGCCGCTGTGAACAACCTCAGCACTTCTACGCAAGAGGCCCTGATATGCCCAATACACCTCGCCCTACCGCGCCCATCGAACTCACCCGCCGCATCTTACAGTCTCATTTGGCCGACACCGGAATCCAATCCCGGGAGTCTTGCCCAATTTCGCCGGTGATCCTTGACCGCCGCGCTCATCGAAAGCTCCAAGAGGCGTCTGTATGTCTATTGGAGCTTTTGAAACGTGCCGCACTTTCTGTGGGCGACTCGACTCGAGCAAGGCTCAATGCTTACGGAGCCACCGAGCAAGACTATCCATTGTTCAGCACCGACCTGCATTTTGAGGAACGGTATTGTGACGTATTTGCCCGCCCTGACTTTGTACTCACCACATCTGGTCCCAAGGTACTTGAGTTCAACGTCAGTGGCGCCGTAGGCGGCGTGCCGGAATTGGCGTGCCTGCAGACCGGCTTACAGGCCGCCTACGGTCGGCGAGATCCGATTCGCTTCAATTGGAGCAGCCCCTATGACGACCGCGCCAGGGCCTTTCGTGAAATAGCTACGCGGGAGGGTCTGGAGGGTCGGGTTCTGGTGGTAGGATCGGTACGCGACCTTGAATATACCAACAACACCAAAGTATTTGACCTCGAAGTCGAAGCGCTGCATCGCCAAGGTCTGGTCGCAGATTTCTGCGAACCCGAAAACCTCGATAGCATTCTTGAAGCTGCCAGCGGTAATAGCCGCGCCGCGTTCCCGCTTAGCCTGCGCATGTTCACCATTCCTGAGTGGGCCGAGCTTGGCATCGACCTATCTACTGTGCGGCGTTGGCTCGAAGGAGGATCCCTGCTCCTCGGCCCGCAAACCTCGGCGTTCCTGGCTAACAAAAAGACCCTTGCCTGGCTTTCCGAAGGCCTGCCTTGGATGACACGCCAGGATTACGCAACGGTGGCGGAGTTTGTGCCCTGGTCGCGTTGTCTCGCTGACCGAAATACGACCCTGCTTGAAGGTGCCGAGGGTGCGCTTTTACCTTTCTGTCTCGCGCATCAGGAGCGCCTGGTACTCAAAGAGGCTATCGGCATGCAGGGGCGCCAAGTCACGATAGGGCGTGACGTATCGCAAGCGCAATGGAACGACCGGGTCACAACCGCGGCCGCATCAAGGAATGCCATCGTCCAGGAATACGTTGAACCGTGCCTGCAGCAGGTGTGGATGAGCCATGGGACCCATGACGCCGAGACTGAGCTGCTGAAGATGCGCCCCATTATCAGCTTCTTCGTGTTCGGCGGTCGCGCGGGCAGCGGTTGGGCACGGTACCGGCCCGATGACAGCTACGGAGTCGTCAGCTGTGAAGGATTTGGAGCATTCGAGACCGCCGTCGCATCCGACTAAGGAGAGAACCATGTCAATGCCAATCCACGTTATCAATCAGAACTCACCCACCAACCGAGCCAGGCATCTGCTCGGCACCTTGACGGAAGCAGGCACCACTTCTCTGACGGGTACTCCGTGCGGAATCCTGGCGCCATTGTGGCGCCAGGCACAGAGCAAAAATGATGGCCTTTCCTTGGTTACAGTGTCACGAGAGGACACAGCGCTCGCTTTCGCTGCCGGTGAAGCACTCGCCGGCGGGTATCCAGCCGTGCTCATGCAGAATTCCGGGTTTGGAAACTGCATAAATGTCATGGCATCGCTCATATGTCCTTACGACATCCACGTCACCTTGATCATCAGTCTCAGAGGGACCGGAAACGACACGACACCCGAGAACACGGCAATGGGTGCGGCAACCGCTTCGATTCTATCCCAGTGGGGCGTTGCAACGACCCTGCTCGCCGCTCCCGACGATTTGCTTGTCACACAGGATCTTGCCCGAAGTGGTCCCTGCGCGGTGTTGATCGCTCCCGAGTATTTTGGATGGTGCCCATGAACAAGACAGAACTTATCACCGAAGTAGTCGCCCGTTTCGAGGAACATCCAATTATCTTCACCACGGGCTACGCGTCACGGATTGCATTCACTTTGCGGCCTGCGGCGGCCAACCATTTCTACATGGTGGGGAGCATGGGTATGGCCTCCGCGGTCGGGCGTGGCGTAGCAAGGAGGTTGGGGGCCGGCTCCCGCCATCCGGTAATTGTCGACGGAGACGGTGCGATGCTGATGGGGCTGCATTGCCTGCTCCTTGAGCACGAAACTGACAGCGCCATCTTGCACATCATCGCCAATGACTCCGGCTACTCCTCCACCGGAGGCCAAGACGTCCCGTCGAGCGTTGACGCTATCTGCGACTTGGCCAGGGCCGCACGCTATGGCTTTGTAACAGAGCTGCAAACGTCAGCGGCAATGTTCGCTGAAACGCTCCCAGCTGCGGTGGCCACTGTTTCGAGTGGGCGCAGTGCTTTACTCAATTGTCATGTGCAGCCCGGTCCGGATCCCTTGGGGCGTATAGGCTTGCCCCTTCCAGACGTCGCCAGGCAGTTCCAAGCCTTCATCAAGAGCTGCCCTCCACGGGATACTTCGCTGGCGCGATGATGAACAGGGAGTTAGAACGTTGATGTCAGCTGGATATCTTTCACTGCTACGCGAGCGTCAATTCGGCAGCCTGTTCGCCACACAAGTTACCAATGTGCTGGCTACGTCCATGTCTGGCCTTTACCTGGGCACCGTCGTCAATGCCGCGACCGGATCAACGTTTCTCACGTCATTTGCGATGTTTGCGCCTTCACTGGCCAATCTTTTGGGCGCCGCGAGCCTGATGTCATTGGCCGACACCTCGTCGCCCCGCGCGCTGATGACCGTCCTGCAACTTCTCAGCGCAATCTGCATGGGTGCCCAGGCTTTGCCGCTTCCCTTGTGGATCCGATTTGTCCTTCTGCTTTTCAGTGGGCTTCTCGCGGCGATCAGCGGTGGCCTGCAGCTGGGGTTGGTCGCGACCAGTGTCGGACGTAATAACTATGCCATGGCTCGCAGCCTTCTGAATTTGACGAACGGGGCCGTCCAGATCTGTGGCTTTGCTTTTGGAGGAGTGCTTATCCAGATTGTGGATCCGCCCCCTATGTTTGTAGCGCTCGCAATACTCATGACCTTGGGAGCATGCATCGTGCTGTGGGGGCTACCATCCACGTCCCGCCCCGGCACACAGATAAACAAAGCACATCGATCAACCGGGTTTGCAACCACTCAGGCAGTTAACAAGTGGGCGCTGCGCCACCCCCACGTCAAGGTCCTGCTGTTGGCACTGTGGGTGCCGAATGGAATCGTGGTGGGTGCCGAAAGCTTGTTTATTCCCTACGCTCAGGACAACGCTGGATATCTTCTGGCGGCGGGGGCGGTCGGCATGCTGTTCGGTGATCTTGTGGTTGGCCGATGGCTGCGCTCCGACACCCGCAGAAGGATCAACTTCTACCAGCGAGTGTTGCTGGCGGCGCCCTACCTGATATTTTTCATCGAATTGCCTTGGACGTTCGCCGCGCTGCTGGTCCTGATCGCCAGCCTCGGATTCTCTGCGTCGTTGGGACTCCAAGAGCGTCTGATGGACCACATTCCCCAGGATCGTATCGGCCAGGTCCAAGGACTCGAGTCCTCTGGCCGACTGGCAGCCCAAGGCATCTTTGCCTTGGCTGCGGGCGGCACCGCCGAACTCCTCGGAGCCGGCTACACCATTACGATATTCGGTGCCCTGTCCCTATTGGTGACGGCAGCTCTGATGTCTCGTTTGGCGCAGCGATCAAACAGCGGAGTCCTGGCCGAGCAAGACCTGTGAAACATTCAGCGGGAGCCGTTACCCACCGGCAATCAGTACCCTGTATGAAGCGTCAGTTGCCTTGGGCAAAATCCCTCAAGACCTTGCCATCCATGCGGTAGCGCACCCACTCTTCCTGGGGTTGCGCGCCGAGGGATTTGTAGAACTCGATGGCCGGAGTGTTCCAGTCCAGCACGCTCCACTCAAAGCGACCGCAGTCGTTGTCGCAGGCGATCTTCGCCAGATGCCGCAACAACGTCTTACCCGCCCCGCCGCCGCGTTGTTCGGGAGTGATATACAGGTCTTCGAGGTACAGGCAGTTGCTGCCTAGCCAGGTGGAGTAACTGAAGAAAAACACCGCGAAACCGATCGGCACGTCATCACGCAGGCAGATCAGCCCATGGGCGGTTGCGCCTTCGCTGAATAGGCTGCGCTCGATATCGGTAACGCTGGCGATGACTTCGTGGCGGGCTTTTTCGTAATCGGCAAGCTCAGTGATGAAGGCCAGGATTTGCGGCGCATCGCTGGGTTGCGCGGGACGGATCTCGATTGACATGAACGGGCCTTATAGCCAATTGAAAGCACTATATTAAGCCGCCGCGCGGCGCTCGTCACATCTTCCGAAGACAACTTTCACAGTGCCGTTCGTCGCCCTCAAGGCACCAACCCCGCTCCCGCGCAGCCAAAAATCAGGCAAGCATTCCTAAAATGGAGGCTACACCATGATCAGTTCCAGGCTGACTGCGCTCACGTTCACCGCTTTGTTGTCCTCGGCGGCTTTCGCGGCCACGACTTCAGGGACCGGCCCAACCGATCCGGTCCAGGCACCGAATTCGCCCGCCACCCAAGGCCTGCCCAAGCTGAATACCGACGGCACCGGCGGCACCTTGAACAATGGCCAGCCGCCCGCCACGGGCACCGATCCACGGGTCCAAGGCAACGACACCGGTCGCCAGGGCGGCATGAACACCCCGGACGACACCACTCCCGATAACGCCGACACCGGCGTAGGTTCGAAAACCACCACCGGCGGTTCCGGTTCGGAAGGTGGCGCCAGCCAATAGCCCGGCTCGTGGTGGCTCTGCTCACACAACAGAAGAGGAACAGTTCATGCCTCGTGGAAGCAAAGACAAGTACACCGACAAACAAAAGCGCAAGGCCGAGCACATCGAAGAGAGTTATGAGCAAAAAGGCGTGCCGGAGGGCAAGGCCGAAGCTCGGGCCTGGGCGACGGTCAACAAGCAGTCCGGGGGTGGCGAACGCTCCGGCGGCTCCGGAAAGAAAAAACCCGCCGAGGCCAAGCAATCCGACCGCAAGGAATCGGCCCGGCGCGCCGTCAAGTCGCGTGAGGGCCAGCCGCGCACCAGCAAAGCCTCCCCTGAGGCCCAGACGGTGGACAGCCTGATGAAGGAAGCCCGGGCGAAAAACATCCCCGGGCGCTCGAAGATGCGCAAGCAGGAGCTGGTCGAGGCGTTGCGCAAGGCTGGGTAATGGTTGGCGTCGGCAAGAACGCCTTCGCGAGCAGGCTCGCTCCCACACTGGTTCTGCGGCGTGCCGAGTTTTCTGCGCCGGATATAAAACCTGTGGAGCGAGCCTGCTCGCGAAAGCGGTGGGTCAGCCAAGGAAGTGTTGGATGTGCTGACGCCTTCGCGAGCAGGCTCGCTCCCACATAGGATCTGCGGTGCGCTGTTGTTTCTGCGCCAGGTACAAACCCTGTGGGAGCGAACCTGCTCGCGATAGCGGCAGATCAGTCGCCACTGATCTTCAGCGCTGCTTCAACCGGTCGATCACCACCGCCAGCAACAGGATCGAACCACGGATGACGTACTGGTAGAACGTGTCTATGTTCTTCAGGTTCATCGCGTTCTCGATGATCGCAAGGATCAGCACACCGGCAATGACGTGGCGAATCATGCCGATCCCGCCACTCAGCGAAACCCCGCCCAATACGCAGGCCGAGATCACCGTCAGCTCGAAACCCTGGCCGATCATTGGTTGGCCCGAGGTCATGCGCGACGCCAGGATCACCCCCGCCAACGCGCCAATGACGCCATGCACGGCGAAGATGATGATCTTGGTGCGATCAACGTTCACCCCCGCCAACAACGCCGCTTCCTGGTTGCCGCCGATGGCCATGGTGTTGCGCCCGTAGGTGGTGTAGTTCAACAACCAGCCGAAGAACAGGAAGCAGACAATCGTGATCAGGATCGGCACCGGCACGCCAAACAGCTGGCCGTTGCCGAACACGAAGAACGATTCCTGGGACACGCCGACCGCTTTACCATTAGCGAAGATATACGCCAGGCCGCGAACGATCTGCATCGTCGCCAGCGTCGTGATCAAAGCGTTGACCCGTAGTTTCGCAATGACGATGCCGTTGATCAGACCGACAATCAGGCCCATCACCAGCGCCGCGCTGACACCGAGGAACACGCTGTTGGTGTCGCGCATTACCACGGCAGCGACCACGCCGGCACAGGCAATGACCGAGCCCACCGACAGGTCGAAGTGACCGGAAGCCAGGCAATAAAGCATGGTGCAGGCGGCAATGCCGGTGGTGGAAATCGCCAGGCCCAGGCCCCGCATGTTCAGCGGCGACAGGAAGTTGTCGATCATCAGGGTGCAGAGCACAAAGATGCCGATAGCCGCCAGCAGCATGACCCAGTCGTCGAGGAAGCGGCGCAGGTCGAGGGGCTTGCGTGCCGTTGGCAGTGCATTGTTTTGAATGGTCATGATTACCTCTCAGTTCGCCGCGTCGGCAACGCGTTGGCGCGGCAGCGCCAGTTGCAGCAGGTTGGATTCGTTGGCCTGGTCACGCGGCAGCTCGCCGCGCATGGCCCCTTCGCACAGCACCAGGATCCGATCGGAAATACCCATCACTTCCATCAGGTCGCTGGACACCACGATCACGGCGATGCCATCGGCCGCCAGGTTGTGGATGATCTGGTAGATCTCGGCCTTGGCACCGATGTCGATGCCCCGTGTCGGCTCGTCCAGCAGCAGCACTTTCATCGGCATCGACAGCCAACGCCCGAGGATCGCTTTCTGCTGGTTGCCACCCGACAGGTACATGATTTTCTGGCTCGCCGCCGGGGTCTTCACCTTCAGCGACTTGATCTGCTTGTCGGCATTGCCCCGCTCCCATTCGCCGCGCAGCAGGCAGCCGAGGGTCGAATGGGACGGACGCGCGCTGATGTTGATGTTCTCGCCGACACTGCCCAACGGAATGATGCCTTCCTTCTTGCGATCCTCCGGGCAGAGCAGCACGCCAGCGGCGATGGCATCCCGTGGCGAACGCAGTTTCAGTTCCTTGCCGTGCAGGACAAGACTGCCCTCGCTCTGGCGCTCCAGGCCACTGAGCAAGCGAAACAGCTCGGTACGACCGGCGCCGACCAGCCCGAAGAGGCCAAGAATTTCACCCTTGTGCACCTCGAAACTCACCGGCTCGCGCAGGCCCGGCCCCAGCAGCCCTTTCACCTGCAGCGCCACATCGCCACGCTCACGCGGACGGTAGTCATAGATGTCCTGGATATCACGACCGACCATGCAGGTGACGAGTTGATCGTGGGTCAATTCGCTCATGTTTTCGAAGGTCCGGACATAACGACCGTCCTTGAACACCGTCACCGCATTACAGATTCGAAAGACTTCTTCCATGCGGTGGCTGACGTACAACACCACTTTGCCCTCGTCCCGCAGGCGGGCGATGATCGCCATCAAACGGTCGATTTCCCGCGCCGAGAGGCTGCTGGTCGGTTCGTCGAAAGCAATGACGTGGGCGCCACGGGATAATGCCTTGGCGATTTCCACCAACTGGCGCTGGCCGAGGGACAGGCGACCGACTTTTTCCTGCGGGTCGATTTCGTCCGCCAGGCCTTTGAGCAGCGCCAACGCCCGCTGGCGCAGCACGCCGCGATTGACCAGGCCGAAACGCGCCGGCAAATGGCCAAGGAACAGATTTTCGGCGACAGTCATTTCCGGCACCAGGTGCAGCTCCTGGTGAATCACCGCCACACCGCTGGCGATACTGTCGGCGGTGCCTTTGAACGCCATCGTCTGCTCACCGATCTGCAAGTCGCCGCTGCTCGGGATATAGGCGCCGCCCAGGATCTTGAGCAACGTGGACTTGCCCGCGCCGTTTTCACCCATCAAGGCATGAACCTGCCCTGGATGGGCGACGAAACTGATATTGGCCAGGGCCTGCACGCCGGGAAAGGTCTTGCCGATCCCGTTGAATCGCAAGCTGCCGCCAGTGTTGTGTTGCCGTGTCGCTGTTTGCGCTTGCATAACCACCTCGAACTCACAGAGATCAAGCGGCCCGGTCACGCCTGTGACCAGGGCCGCTTTTGAATCAACCAGCCGTCAATTCCACAGGCCGATCTTTTCCAGTTCCTGCTTGAAGTTCTCCCGGGTGATCAGCGTCACCTCGTCCATGGCGGTGTACTTCGGCGGCTCCTTGCCGGTGGTGATCCACTCGTACATCATTTCGGCGGTCTTGTAGCCTTCGATGTGCGGGCTTGGCAGCATCGAGCCGAAGAAGCCGCTATCGGGTTTCTTCAGTTCGCCGATGGCGTCGGTGCCGTTGATGCCGATACCGATCACATTGGCCGCCTTGAAGCCGGCTGCTTCGGTAGCGCGCACGCCACCCAGCACGGTGTTGTCGTTCATGCCACCGATGATCAGGTTTTTCGCGGCGCTTGGCAGCTTGACCAACGCCGAGTTGGTGGAGTCCATGCTGCCCGGCACGTCGAGGGTCTTCAGCGCTGTGAACAGGATATGGTCTTCCGGCATCCCGGCCTTCTTCAGGGCATCGACCGAACCGTCGGTGCGTTTCTTGCCGGTGTCCAGCTCGTTGAAGGTGTTGATCACCGCGTAGGTTTCTTTCCAGTCCCAGTTGCGTTTTTTCGCCTCGGCAGCCATCGCGGCGCCCTGCTTCTGGCCAACCTCGAAGGCGGCCATGCCCAGGTACGGCACGTCTTCCATGAATTTGCCGCTGGCGTCGACGAAACGGTCGTCCACGGCGATCACCTTGAGGTCGTTGAGCTTGGCCTTGGCCATGATGGCCGGGCCGAGGGACACATCCGGCGGGCAGATCACAAAGCCCTTGGCACCGTTGGCGGCCAGGCTGTCGATAGCGGAGAGGGTTTTCTCGCCGTCAGGCACGGCGATCTTGATCAACTGGAAGCCTTTGTCCTTGGCCGCCTTCTCGGCGAATGCCCATTCGGTCTGGAACCAGGGCTCCTCGGCCTGCTTGACCAGGAAACCGATTTTTACCGCATCGGCCGCCAGCAGATGGCTGCTGAGACTGAACGCGGTAACCGCCAGGGCGGCGCGACACAGGGAACGGATCCCACGACGATGTTTCATAGCTGACTCCTTGTTTTTTTTATTGAAAGCCAAACGTCCAGGGATCTGCTCCACGTTGGGTGGAAAAGCGCAGGCTGGCCGGTCAATCGTGTTACTGCACAGCATAGGTCTAAATAGTCATATCGTATGATGATTGGATTACAGGCGAAGTTTCACACCGCATTCCAGGAATATTCAGTCGTGGTACATGACCGAACGTCCACCATCAATGGTGATGCATGAAGCGTTGATGAAAGGTGCTTCGTCACTGGCCAGGAACACCGCCGTCATTGCCACTTCGATCGGCTGGCCGATACGCCGCGGCGGGTGCAGATCCAGCGCACGCTGGCGTTCGGCCCGGGGATCGGCGAAGCCATTCCAGTAATCGATATTCAGCTGGGTCTCGATGTAGCCCGGCGCAATGGCATTCACCCGCACGCCTTTGGGGGCGTATTCGATGCCGAGGGCACGGGTCAGCCCGAGCAGGCCATGCTTGGCCACCGGGTAAGGGAAACAGCCGGGAATGATGTGGGACGAATGGGTCGACGCGATGTTGATGATGCTGCCCACGCCCTGCTCGATCATCTGTGGCAACACCGCCTTGCAGCCATACCAGGCACCGTCCAGGTCGATGGCGAAGCAACGGCGCCAGTCTTCCTCGGTCATTTCCAGAGGGTCGCGGAATACATTGACGCCAGCGCAATTCACCAATACGTCGATGCGCCCGTGCAGTTCAACCGCTCGCCGGGCCATGGCGTGCAGATCCTGCTGGCTTGAAACATCGACCTTGAGTGCTTGTACATCCGCACCGCGCCCACGCCAATGGGCGGCGACGGCCTCGACTTTTTCAGCCTGGATGTCGCTGATGACCAGCCGCGCCTGTTGGGAAGCAAACGCAGCAACGATTGCCTCGCCAATGCCCTGGGCAGCACCCGTCAGCAGCACGACCTTGCCTTTCAACCGTTCGCCCTGCGGCGGCTCCGGAACCAGTGGCAAGCAAAGCGCTTCAGCCATGAACCTGGGCTCCCGAGGCAAGGCACGAGAAAAACCGGGCACCCACGGGTGACCGGTCAGGAAACGGCGGAACGGACAGTAGCTGGCGAACGCCGTTGGGGCGTTCGGGGGAAATTCGATGCATCGCTTCACCTGTTTTGTTTTTTTAAGTGTGAGTGCGTATTGCTGATGGAGCCGACTATAAACCCGACCGCCAAATAATCTCAATATATATATTTACATCCCATATTTTGGGATTTAGCCGGCAAACCTGGTACAAGCCACGCCCGGCACGTCCACTCGCATGGATAGCACCGCACCGTCCAGCGGATGCCCAAGCGGACTTTGCGCACTGGTGATGTACAGCGTCCGCAGGTCGTGCCCACCGAATACGCAACTGGTGGGACGGCTGACCGGCAACTCGATCACCCGATCGACATGGCCGTCCGGATGCAGCCGCAGCAGGCAACTGCCATCCCAGCGAGCGTTCCAGATGTAACCTTGCGCATCCATCGCCGAACCGTCCGGCCCGCCACGGGAATGGGGGCCGAACCAGACCTCCGCGGGCGCGAGTCTGCCGTCGGGGTAGATGAAGTGCCGATACAGCGTGCCATCGAGGCTCTCACCGAAATACACCGTCGTGCCATCGGGGCTCCATAGCAGCGTGTTTGGAATGCCCAGCCCGCGCAGCAGGGGCATCACCCGGCCATCGCCGCCGACACGGAACAGGCCGCCGGAACGTCGCTCGATGGGCAGGTCCTCGCCCTCTTCACCGATGTTGTTTTGCATGGTCCCCAGCCAAAGCTGGCCCAGCGCATCACAGCGCGCTTCATTGGCACGATTGCCAGGCTGGGGATCGGCCATGCACAGCAGCTTCAGGCGCGGCTCCAGCCCAGGCGAATCCAGGTCCAGTCGATAGACGCCACTGCTCAATGTCACCAACGCATCGCCGCTCTGGGTCGGGATGAAGGCGGAAACGTGTTCGGGCATCTGCCAGATCTGTACATTGGCGCCGATCAGCCGCAGCGCCTGCTTGCCGGCGATATCAACCCAATACAGCGCCTGGGTCGGCTCGTCCCAGAACGGTCCCTCGCCCAGTTTTGCCCGATGTTCCGTCACAGCCGTCCAGTTCATTGCAACCTCCCGTTCCCGGCTCGCCCGGTATTGTCTGTTCGACCGGCCATGACGTCGGGGTAGAAGCGCTTGATGGCCAGGTCAGCGTTATCGATCAGGGTCATGCAGGCCCAGACGCCGCGCGCCGCGTCGCGCTCGGCGATGGCTTCGGCGATATCCTTGTGTATCGGCAAGGTGCGCCGCAGTTCGTCCGGATCGGCCGCCGACACCTCGAACGAGACCGCCAGCAACGCGCCCAGGGCCGGGACCATCTGTTCGATGAATTGATTGTGGCTGGCGGCGAGAATGCATTCGTGGAAAAACTGGTCGGCGAGGTTGTAATCAGCGCCGCTGTCCACCGCCCGCTCCAGCGCATGATAAGCCAGGCGGATCGCCTGCACCTGATCAGCCGTCGCCCGTTCGCAGGCCCAGCGCACCGCCATCGGTTCGATGGTGCGCCGCAGGTCCAGCAGGTCGTCGACGAAGTTTTCCGGCAGGCCGCTACGTGACAGCCAGCCAACCACCTGCGGGTCGAACAGGTTCCAGCGGCGCACCGGCAGTACCCGCGTGCCGACTTTCGGGCCGACTTCCAACATGCCTTTGGCCACCAGCGTCTTGATTGCCTCACGGATCACCGTGCGGCTGACGCCCAGTTGCTCGCCCAGATCGGCCTCGACCTTGATGGTTTGCCCAGGCTTGACCTGGCCGGCGGCAATCCAGCCACCCAGCCAATCGACGGTCGACGCGTGAAAACTGCTGGACATGACTACCCCGTGGGCTTTTTCTTATCAGGCGCCCACGCTAATCATCATATGATTGGGTGTCAATTTGAATTTTCGCAACTACTGTAGGAGCGAGCTTGCTCGCGATAGCTCCCGCACATCCAACATCGTCTTGGCTGACACACCGCTTTCGCGAGCAGGCTCGCTCCCACAGGCAGGATTCATGGCTCAAGGCCGATGGGGAAAAACACGCCGCCACTCCACACGCCCAACCAGCGCTGGCCCTCAATCTCGCGACTGACCGCCAGCTCCACCAATTGATAGAACACGTTGCGATGAATCAGCGCTTCGAGGTTGCTGCGCACGTGGATGTAGGGCGCGGGCTCCTGGGTCTGGGGGTCGATGACCACCCGCATCGGATGATCGGGGCCGGCTTCGGTGGTTTCCTCGACATTGGTAGTAAAGCGCAACAACTGCCCTTCCCCCTCCCCCTCGACCTCAAGGGTCACGGCCACGAACGGGGCGTCGTCGACTTTGATGCCAACTTTTTCCACAGGGGTAATCAGGAAATAATCATCGCCGTCGCGGCGAATGATGGTGGAGAACAGCTTGACCATCGGCTTGCGCCCTATCGGCGTGCCCAGGTAATACCAGGTGCCATCACGGGCGATGCGCATGTCGATGTCGCCGCAGAAGTCAGGGTTCCACAAGTGGACCGGCGGCAGGCCTTTGGTCTTCGGGATCTGTCCCAGCAGGTCATTGGCTTTTTGCGGTCCGCTCATGGTGACTCCTTGAATTTTACTGGTCGCTTATCCCCAGCAAGGTGCGGGCATATTCACGCAGTGGGGCGGCGATCAAGTCTTCTGGCTGTTTGTCGTGCAACGTCAGTAAACCGCCACGACTTTTGATACGCGCAGTATCAATCAAATACTGGGTGCTGGTCTCGATCAACATGATCTGAATAACACCGGTATCGACACCCAGTCGATCCACGGCTTCTTCGTCCAGCCATTCGTCGGTGTTGCCGATGCGGTTATCCGCCTTGGCGAAGCGGGTATACAGCAAGTAGTGAGCACCGGCGGCACGCGCTTCGCCCATCGCCTGGTCGAGGCCTTCCGGGACCCGGGCGCGACGAACCATGGGGAAATACTCGATGAAACCGTTGAACGCTTCTTCAGCCACGACATTGGGCCGCGGATAAGCGCTGCCTGGCGGAGCAAAAGCACCCTGGGCAATGTAGATGAAGGAATCCGGCTGAATACGCAGGTTGTTCACCCGACGGCTGTCGCTATGGTCCAGCAGGCCGGCGTCGCTCATGTGATAACGAACGCCCTCCCCCATGTCGCTGACATTCATGCAGCCACCCAGCGTCAAAACGGCCAGCAGCAAAAACAGGCTACGCATCCTACCCTCCAAAAACCGGTGACGGAAAACCGGCGAATGGCCATGGGATGCAGCTTTTGCGCCAGCTCTACGAATGTCCGGTTTTTTCAGACTTTGGACATCTGTGGTGGGGGCGCTGGCTCCCTCATCTCAAAAGCCGCTGTTCAGCCGCCGATGATCTTCATGATGGTCGCACCGCCGGAGAACGCCACTTCCTGCTTGTCCCCCAGCGCCTTGACCAACAGCCGCTGGAGCGCTGGCAATGCCTGGTGACGCGGTTTGTCCAACAGATCGCCAACGTAGTGACGGTTACTCGACGACAGGCAGCCATGCAGCCAGCCCGTGGAAGACAGCCGCAGCCGCGAACAGGTGCGGCAGAACGGCACGCTTTCGTTGGCGATCACACCGAAGTGCCCCAACCCCGGAATCTCGTAACGCACAGCCGTGGCATCGACCGACGCATCGGCCTGCAGATATTCGTATTGGTCGCCAATCAGGCCCAGCAGCTGCTGCAGGCTGACGAATTGTTGAAGGAACGCGTTGGAGTCCTTGGCCAGGTGGCCCATGCGCATCAACTCGATGAAACGCAACTCATAACCACGCTCCAGACAGTACTGGAGCAGCGGCATCACCTGGTCCAGGTTCTGCCCGCGCAACGGCACCATGTTGACCTTGATCTTCATTCCCGCCGCCCGGGCCTGCTCCATGCCGTCCAGCACGGTCGCCAGGTCGCCACCACGGGCGATGCTGCGAAACGCCACGGGGTCCAGGGTATCGAGTGAGACGTTGATGCGACGGATACCGGCATTGACCAGCAGCGGCAGCTTCTTTGCCAGCAGCTGACCATTGGTGGTCAGGCTGATGTCCTGCAGCCCCATCTGCCCCACCGCCGTCATGAAGCTTTCCAGCTTGGGGCTGACCAGTGGCTCTCCACCGGTGATGCGCAGCCGCTCGATGCCGGCGGCTTCGATCAGATAGGCCACGCCCCGCGCCATGGCCTCGGCCGACAGTTCGTCCTGCGCAGCCACCAGCCGCTTGCCGTCTGGCACGCAGTAGGTACAGGCATAGTTGCAGGCTGAAGTCAGGCTGATCCGCAAATTGCGAAAACGCCTGCCTTGACGGTCAACGATCATGATGACTCCGGCGAAAGAAGAATCGGGCCTGTAAAACCTGACCTAAAAATCAGATTTCTACAAGACCCAAGCCTGAGTATATTCCTCGGGCAATGCGCCATGTAAGCAGACATGGCGCAATCAGACAGCTGAATGCCTCAACTGCTCGGGACGTCGGTGTCGCGCTTGCGCTTGTTGCCCATGCGCACGCCAATGTCCATCAGGAATTGGAAGAAGCCTTCCTGATCTTCAAGCACATTGCTCCAGAACGGCGAGTGATACAGCGCCACGGCGCCATGCACCAGCGCCCAGGCCGCGCAGTAATGGAAATACGGCGGCACATCTTCGAGCTTGCCTTCGCTGATCCGGCCCTTGATCAGCAGGGTCAGGCGTTCGAAGTTGGAAGCGCGGATCTTGTGCAGCTCCTCGACCATTTCCGGCACCTGGTTGCCCTTGACCACCTTCTCTTCCAGGCGATCGAACAAGCGGTAACGCTGCGGGTCGCGCATGCGGAACTCGAAATAGGCCCGGGATAGCGCTTCCTTGTCCTTGTCCACATCGGCCGAATGCAACAACTCGTTCAAATCGCGCTCGTAATCGAGCATCAGCCGCAGGTAGATCTCGGCCTTGGATTTGAAATGTTTATAAATCGTGCCTTTGCCGATACCCACGGCATCCGCAATCATCTCGACGGTGACACTGTCTTCACCCTGGTCGAGGAACAACTTGAGCGCGGTGTCGAGAATTTCCTGCTCGCGGCGACGAAACTCACGGACCTTACGGGGTTCTTTGTGCATAAGAAAAAGGTCTGAAGGGTCAAAATTCGAAGCCGGGTATTATGCCTAAATTACGCAAAAATGCACGGATCATCCATTTTCGATCAGTGTTTTGCGGAAAACCGTGCAGTCCCGACTCCTCCGTTTACCTGGCACCCTACCGTACTGGCAGGTGAACAGGACAGTGAGAACCTATCCGAAGCGAGCGTATTCCAAATTTGTTTAAAAACCGCCGCAACCACACTGGACGCATCGCCACAGTGATCAATACTTGAACTGTCGGCGTGACATCTCCCCCAAGTGACGCGCCGATAAAGGTACCAACGGACCGAGTGCCTTTGTTTACTCCTAATGGTCTTAACCCGGATTCACCCCCCAGAACCCGGGTTTTTTTTGTCCGTGATTCAGGCCCTCGGCGAACCGACATGCGCCAGGGGGAACAGGCGCTTGAAGTTTTCCGTGGTCTGCTGCGCGAACCGCTCATAGGATTCACCGCGCAACATGGCCAGGAACTCGGCCACCTCGCGTACATACTGGGGAAGGTTCGGCTTGCCGCGATAGGGTATTGGCGCCAGGTAGGGCGAATCGGTCTCCACCAGCAATCGATCGGCCGGCACTTTGCTGGCGACGTCACGCAGGGCATCGGCATTGCGAAACGTGACTATTCCGGACAGGGAGATGTAATAGCCCATGTCCAGCGCAGCCTTGGCCATGTCCCAGTCCTCGGTGAAGCAATGCAGCACGCCCGCCTGGGGCAACGCCGCGTCGCGCAGCAGATCCAGGGTGTCGGCGCGGGCACCGCGGGTGTGGATGATTACCGGCTTGCCCGTCTGACGAGCCGCTTCCAGGTGCAAGCGGAACGAAGCCTGCTGCACCTCGGCGGCCTCCGGCTCGTAGTGATAATCGAGGCCGGTCTCGCCAATGGCCACCACCCGAGGATGGTCGAGCTCGTGCAGCAGCCAGTCCAGGGCCGGCGCGGCATCGGGCTGCACGTCCAGCGGGTGGATGCCGACCGAACAATCGACATCCGCATAACGGTCGGCCAGGACCTTGACGTCGGCGGCGTTGTCGGCGCTGACACCAATGCACAGGAAATGCCCGACGCCTCGTTGGCGTGCGGCATCCAGTGCGGCGTCCAGCGAACCGCCATGGGCGGCGAGGTCGAGGCGATCAAGGTGACAATGGGAATCTACGAGCATATGGGGCCAGGCTACATCGTATGGGTAGGACGGTCGGACTTGAGGGTTCCGGCCAGGTGGGTTTCGATCTGATTGCGGGCCGAGTTGTCGCCTTCGTTGAACTGCACGCCAACCCCGGCCGCCCGGTTGCCCTGGGCGCCTTTGGGGGTGAGCCAGATCACCTTGCCGGCGACCGGGATTTTCTCCGGTTCGTCCATCAGGCTCAACAGCATGAACACCTCGTCGCCCAGGCGATAATTCTTGTTGGTGGGAATGAACAGGCCACCGTTTCTGATGAAGGGCATGTAGGCGGCGTAGAGCACCGACTTGTCCTTGATGGTCAGGGACAGAATGCCATTGCGTGGCCCGGGGCTGACAGGTTCGTTCATGCTGATCTCCGCTGCAATTGAGCTGAGTCTAGTGTGCCTGTCAGTTACGACCAGGCAAACTTGCCCATTGCACCAACAGCGCCTCCAGCAACAGGACGCGATTGAGGTTGGCCTTGCTCAGCACCTTTTGGCGTTGGGCAAGGATCCAGTCCTGAATGTTCAGAATTTTGTCCTGGCTGCTTTTTTGCGCCAGGTACTGGATCACCTTGCGCATGTCCGCCAGTCCCAGCCCTGCCTCGTCCTCGGTGAGCTGATAACGCAGGATCAGGCTCGACCAGTCGCAGAACCAGTCAAACAGCAGCAGCAACGGAATGGCGTTCCAGCCCTCGGCCAGTTGCGTCGGCGACTGCTGTTGCTTGAGCAGCTTCTTGACGCCGTCCACTACCAGTGCCCGCTGCTCACGCACGCCCTGGGCCTGGAGGCTGACGGCCGCCAGTGGCGAACCGGCGGCCAGGGTCAGCAGCTCGACACGCTCCTCATGGCTGCTGTCAGGCAAGGCCTGGCCCAGCCACTGCAGGCTCATGGCCTCGCTGGGCAGCGGGCAAGCCTGCTGCACGCAACGGCTCTTGATGGTCGGCAGCAACCGACTCGGCTGGTGGCTGACCAACAGCAGGACGGTATTCCCGGAAGGCTCTTCGAGACTCTTGAGCAAGGCATTGGCAGCGTTGATGTTCATCGACTCGACCGGTTCGATCAGCACAACCTTGCGCCCGCCCATCTGCGCGGTCTGGACAACGAAACTCACCAGGTCCCGGACTTGGTCGACCTTGATCGCCTTGTCCGCCTCTTCAGGCTCCAGCACGTAGTTGTCTGGATGGCTACCGGCCTTGAGCAGCAGGCAGGACTTGCATCCGTCGCAGGCGCCCGCGGCCGCCGGGGCCTGGCACAACAGGCTCGCCATCAGGCGCTCGGCCAGGGCCCGCTTGCCGATCCCGGCCGGACCGTGCAGCAGGTAGGCATGGGCATGCTGGGCACGCCCGGCCAATTGCTGCCAGAGGCTGTCCTGCCACGGATAGGCTTCAGCCACGGGCACGCTCCAGCAGACGCGGCAGCAGACCATCCAGCGACTGCTGGACCTGCGCCAGCGGCTGGGCGGCGTCGATCAGCAGGTAACGCGCCGGATCAGCCTGGGCACGCTCCAGGAAGGCGTTGCGCACGGCGTTGAAGAAAGCCTGCCCTTCCAGCTCGAAGCGATCGAGCCGCCCCCGGGCGCTGGCGCGGGCCAGGCCGATGTCCACCGGCAAGTCGAACACCAGGGTCAGGTCTGGCCGCAGGTCCGCCTGGACAAAGGTTTCCAACGCGGCGATGCGTTCAAGGGACAAGCCTCGGCCGCCCCCCTGGTAGGCGTAGGTCGAATCGGTGAAGCGATCACACAGCACCACCGCGCCACGGGCCAGCGCCGGGCGGATCACCTCGGCCAGATGTTGCGCCCGGGCGGCGAAAACCAGCAACAGCTCGGTGTCGGGGTTCATGACCTCGTCAAGGGGTGCCAGCAGCACCTCGCGAATCCGCTCGGCCAGCGGCGTGCCGCCCGGCTCACGGGTCAACAGCACCTCGATGCCTTCAGCGCGCAAACGTTCGGCGAGGTATTCGCGGTTGGTGCTCTTGCCGGCGCCTTCGGGGCCTTCCAGGGTTATAAACAAGCCAGTCACGGGCGATCCTTAATCAGAGTCATTGCGGGCTCGGCGGCTCGCTGGCATTCGCTTCGGGGGCAGGTTGCGGCGCGGGCTCCTGAGGCGGCACCTGGGGCACGGCTTCAGGCGCCGTATCAGGTGAAGCGGCGGGAATCGGCGCCACATCGTCCGGCGCAACCGGGGCCGGGCTGGAGCGATAATCGGCGCGGCGCTTGAGCTGGTATTCGCGCACCGCGTTGTTGTGCGTTTCCAGGTCGTCGGAAAACACATGGCTGCCATCGCCGCGGGCCACGAAATAAAGGCTGTTGCCGTCCGCCGGGTTCAACGCCGCATGAATCGCCTCGCGCCCGACCATCGCGATCGGCGTCGGCGGCAGCCCTGGAACCAGATAGGTGTTGTAGGGATTCGGTTCTTTCAGATGGGCGCGGGTGAGCTTGCCGGTGTAGCGCTCCCCCAGGCCATAGATTACGGTGGGATCGGTCTGCAACAACATGCCCAGGCGCAAGCGGCGCACGAACACCCCGGCGATCTGGCCACGCTCCTGGGGCACACCGGTTTCCTTCTCGATCAGGGAAGCCATGATCAGCGCCTGATAGGGCTGTTTGTAAGGAACATCGGCGGCCCGTTGCGCCCACTCCTTGGCGAGTACCTCTTCCAGCCGATCGTAGGCTTTCTTCAGCAGATCGGCATCCGACGTACCGCGCACGAACCGATAGGTATCCGGGAAGAACCGGCCTTCGGGAAATATCCCGGAATGGCCAAGACGGTCCATCACCTGGCTGTCGCTCAGGCCGGCGAGGGTCTGCTGGAGCTTCTCATCCTTGGCCAGCGCTGCGCGAACCTGACGGAAATTCCAGCCCTCCACCAGGGTGACGCTGTACTGCACGACGTCACCACGCTTCCAGACACCGATCAGGCCGTCCATCGTCATACCCGGCACCATCCGGTATTCGCCGGAGTGCAGTGGCTGGCCGGCGAGGTTGAAGCGCCAGTAGACCCGCAGCCAGAACGCATCCTTGATCAGGCCATCGGCTTCCAGGCGATTGAGCGTTCCGGTCGGCGTGGTGCCGCTGGGTACGTCAAGCAGTTCTTCCTGGGTGATGTTCAATGGCTGCTGCAGCGCCGAATGAATTTTCCACGCCGAAGCGCCCAGCAACAGCCCCGCCAGAACCAGTCCGACTTCCAGCAGCAGCAAGAATTTACGTCTCACGAATCAAGCATCCAATAGCGCACGGGCAAGGGTCTGCAGTTTACGGGTGAGCGGGCCAACCGACCAGCGCGCCGAACCGCATCCGCGTACCGGCCACACGCCATAAACGCTGTTGCAGACAAAGACCTCGTCGGCCTGGTGCAGTTGTTCGAGGCGGATATCGGTGACCTGAGTAGCGATGCCATCAGACTCGGCTTGAAACAATAATTGCCCGCGCATCACCCCGGCGACACCACAACGGCTCAAATCCGCCGTGATCAGCGCTCCGTCGCGCACCATGAACAGATTGCTGAACACGCCTTCGATCACCCGCCCGGACATATCCAGCATTAAGCCTTCGGCATGCTCGGTGTCGCTCCACTCGGCGCGGGCCAGCACTTGTTCAAGGCGATTGAGGTGTTTGAGGCCGGCGAGCAACGGTTGCTCGGACAGGCGTGTAGTGCAAGGAAACAGCTGAACGCCTTGCTCGGCATGGGCCAGCGGATAGGCCGCCGGCGGGCTGCCCTGCAAGATGCGGCGGGCCTGGGCTGAAGGATTGGCGGCATAGCCGCGCAGGCTGTCGCCACGGGTCACGATCAGTTTCAGAACGCCATCGCCAAGCTGCTGCGCATAGGCTCGCAGTTCCGCGTTCAATACCAGCTGATCGACACTGATTGCCAACCGTCGGCATCCCGACGCGAGGCGTTGCAGATGCCCCTCAAGCAGAACGAGCTTACCGTCCCGCACGGCGATGGTTTCGAACAACCCATCACCGTAGGCCAGGCCGCGATCTTTCAGCGACAGAGCGTCAGCCGGCTGACCGTCGACCCAGCTTTCCATCAACCGGCGAACCGGCGGAACACCAGCGAGCCGTTGGTCCCGCCGAAGCCGAAGGAATTGGACAACACGACATCGATGTCCATGCTGCGGGCGGTATGCGGCACGAAGTCGAGGTCGCAACCCTCGTCCGGCTCATCGAGGTTGATGGTCGGCGGCGCCACCTGGCTGTTGATCGCCAGTACGCTGAAGATCGCTTCCACCGCACCTGCCGCGCCCAACAGGTGGCCGGTCATCGATTTGGTCGAGCTGACAGCCAGTTTGTAGGCGTGGTCGCCGAACACGGTCTTGATGGCCTGGGCTTCGGCCAGATCGCCGGCCGGGGTCGACGTGCCATGGGCGTTGATGTACTGGACCTGCCCTGGATTGAGCTTGGCGTCGCGCAAGGCATTGGTGATGCAACGAGCCGCACCGGCGCCATCAGCCGGTGGCGAGGTCATGTGGAACGCATCGCCGCTGGTACCGAAGCCGATCAGTTCGGCATAGATGGTCGCGCCACGCGCCTTGGCGTGTTCAAGTTCTTCGAGCACCAGCGCACCGGCGCCGTCCGACAGTACGAAACCATCGCGACCCTTGTCCCACGGGCGGCTGGCCCGGTCCGGCTCATCGTTGCGGGTCGACAGCGCCCGGGACGCGCCGAAACCGCCCATGCCGAGGCCGCAGGCGGCCATTTCGGCACCACCGGCAATCATCACGTCAGCTTCGTCGTACATGATGTTGCGCGCGGCCATGCCGATGCAGTGGGTGCCCGTGGTGCAGGCGGTAGCGATGGCGTAGTTGGGTCCCTGTGCACCGAGGTGGATGGACAGGAAACCGGAAATCATATTGATGATCGAGCCCGGCACGAAGAATGGCGAAATCCGTCGCGGTCCGGAATCATGCAGCGTGCGGCTGGTTTCTTCGATATTGGTCAAGCCGCCAATACCCGAACCCATGGCCACGCCGATGCGCTCACGGTTGGCGTCGGTGACTTCCAACCCGGCATTGCGCACCGCCTGGAAACCGGCTGCCAGGCCGTATTGAATGAACAGGTCAAGCTTGCGGGCTTCCTTGACCGACAGGTATTCCTCGACATTGAAACCCTTTACCGAGCCGCCAAAACGGGTGGAATAGGCAGAAAGGTCGGTGTGTTCGATCAGACCAATGCCACTACGGCCAGCCAGAATGCCCTGCCAGCTGCTCGGCACATCCGTGCCCAGTGGCGACAACATACCCATACCGGTGACTACGACGCGTCTACGCGACACAGCACTCTCCTTTTTCAAATGACGACTTTGCATCAGGCCTAAAGAAAAAACCGCACGCCGAAATGGCAGTGCGGTTTTTCCATGACAGCTAGCGACGACTGAATACGATTACGCCTGGTGGCTGGTAACGTAGTCGATAGCAGCTTGTACAGTAGTGATCTTTTCAGCTTCTTCGTCAGGAATCTCGGTCTCGAATTCCTCTTCCAGAGCCATCACCAGCTCAACGGTGTCAAGGGAGTCGGCACCCAGGTCTTCGACGAAGGAAGCGGTGTTCACAACTTCTTCTTCTTTAACGCCCAGTTGCTCGGCAACGATTTTCTTGACGCGCTCTTCGATGGTGCTCATACCTTGTTTTCACTCCTAATGGACAAATTCAGGCAGCTGGCCGGTGGGTAAGTGTATAGAAAGACTTTTCGGTTTTTCAACCGAAAGCTTCACTCCTCGAACCCTGGGGCCCGCCGCCTATAAATAGATTGCAGCTTTATAACGGATTTTAGACAGCTCGTATGACATTTTTTTGAAGCAATCCGTCACATTTAACTCATGTACATCCCGCCGTTTACCGGGATTGTAGCCCCAGTCACGTATGCCGCACCGTCCGAAGCAAGAAAAGCGACCACGGACGCGATTTCTTGAGCTTGCCCCAGACGGCCCAGCGGAATCTGTGTCAACAAAGCTTCACGCTGTGCTTCCGGCAGTTCGCGGGTCATGTCGGTGTCGATGAAACCCGGTGCAACCGAGTTTACCGTAATCGAGCGCGAACCGACTTCCCGTGCCAGCGCACGGCTGAAACCTTCCAGGCCGGCTTTAGCCGCAGCATAGTTTACTTGGCCAGCGTTGCCCATGGCACCCACAACCGAGCCGATACTGATAATTCGGCCCCAACGGGCCTTGGTCATGCCACGCAGAACGCCCTTGGACAGCCGATACAGGCTGTTCAAGTTGGTATCGACCACATCGAACCATTCGTCATCTTTCATGCGCATCATCAGGTTATCGCGAGTGATGCCGGCATTATTGACCAGGATCGCCGGAGCGCCGAACTGCTCCTGGATGCTTGCCAGAACCGCCGCAACAGATTCGTCGCTGGTGACATTCAGCTCAAGGCCGGTGCCCTGGATACCGTTTTCCTTCAAGGTCGCGGCGATACGCTCGGCGCCTGAAGCGGAAGTCGCGGTGCCGATGACAATGGCGCCTTGGCGACCCAATTCCAGTGCGATAGCCTGGCCGATGCCGCGGCTTGCACCGGTCACCAGTGCAACTTTACCTTGCAGACTCATGCAAGCTTCTCCTGTTCAGGCTTGCGCTGCGCGAGCGGCAGCGAAAGCGTCTGGGGTGTTGAGATTGGAAGTCGACACGCCTTCGGCGCAGCGTTTGTTCAGACCTGCCAGCACCTTGCCAGGGCCGCACTCGACCAGTTCGGTCGCGCCCTTGGCTGCCAGGGTCTGCACCGACTCGACCCAGCGAACCGGCTTGTAGAGTTGTTCCAGCAGATCGCGCTTGAGGGTCTCGAGATCCGGCGCCACGTCGGCGCTGACATTCTGGACCACGGGAATCTGCGGCGCCTGCCAGTCGATGGCGGCGATGGATTCGGCAAAACGCTCGGCGGCCGGGCGCATCAGCTCGCAGTGCGACGGAACGCTGACCGGCAAGGGCATCGCGCGCTTGGCGCCACGGGCCTTGCAACCTTCGATCGCGCGCTCGACAGCCGCCTTGGCGCCGGCAATGACCACCTGGCCCGGCGAGTTGAAATTCACCGCGCTGACCACATCGCCTTGCGCCGCTTCGGCACAGGCTGCCAACACATCGGCGTCTTCCAGGCCGAGGATAGCGGCCATGCCACCCTGCCCGGCCGGAACCGCTTCCTGCATCAACTGGCCACGCCGCTCCACCAGCTTGACCGCGTCGCCAAGGCTCAGGCTGCCAGCCGCCACCAGGGCACTGTATTCGCCCAGGCTGTGGCCGGCGACAAACGCCGGACGCGCGCCACCTTCAGCCAGCCACAGGCGCCACAGCGCAATGGAGGCGGTCAGGATCGCGGGCTGGGTCTTATCGGTTTGATTGAGTTGCTCTTCCGGCCCTTGCTGGGTCAGTGCCCACAAGTCGTAGCCGAGTGCATCGGATGCTTCTTTGAATGTTTCCAGGATCAGCGGGTATTGCGCGCCCAGCTCGGCCAGCATGCCGAGGGACTGCGAGCCCTGTCCTGGAAAGACGAATGCGAGGGAAGCAGACATGAAAACAAAGCCCCTAATGATCTTGTCGTCAAAAATTGACGCCCCTGGGGGCGCTAGGAAACTGACAGTTGGATGGCGGGTTGAACCGACCGGTCACATTTAAGCATTGTCGGACGAAAACGCCTAAGTTAACAAATCTTCAAGACGGCCATGCAGGCGCTCAGGCAGGTTTTCCTCGATTTCGATCACCGCCCGGTTGATTGCACTCTGAAACCCCTGCACCCCAGCCGAACCATGACTCTTGATCACGATGCCCTGCAGCCCGAGAAAACTCGCGCCATTGTGCCGCGCCGGGGCCAGATCCGCCTGCAGACGACGCATCAGCGGCAGTGCCAGCGCACCCACCGCCCTGGAAGCCAGGTTCTGCTTGAACAAGGCCTCGATGCGGCTACCAATCATGGTAGCCAGGCCTTCGCTGGACTTGAGCAGGATATTGCCGACAAAACCGTCGCATACCACCACGTCAGCCTCGCCGCGATATAACCCGTCACCCTCGACAAAACCGATGTAATTGATGCCCCGGGCGCTTTGCAACAATGTGGCCGCAAGCTTGACCTGCTGATTACCCTTGATGTCTTCGGTGCCGATATTCAGCAGTGCCACGCGAGGGCGAGCGATGCCGAGGGTTTCAGCCGCGACCGAGCCCATCACCGCGAACTGCAGCAAATGCTCGGCGCTGCAGTCGACATTGGCGCCCAGGTCCAATAGCTGGCAGAAACCGCGCTGGGTCGGGATCGCCGCGACCATGGCGGGCCGATCGATCCCTGGCAGGGTTTTCAGCACGTAGCGGGACAGCGCCATCAGCGCCCCGGTATTACCCGCACTGACACACGCCTGGACCTTGTCGTCGCGCAGCAGCTCCAAGGCCACGCGCATCGAGGCGTCGGGCTTGCCGCGCAGAGCCTGGGCAGGCTTCTCGTCCATGGCGATGACTTCGGACGCCGGGGTAATCGTCAGGCGCGCGCGATCCGCAGCAGGATAACCACTGAGTAATTCTTCCAGGAGGGAGGGTTGACCGACGAGGGTCAGGTGTAGCGAGGGCGTAGCATTCAGGCAAGCGAGGCTGGCCTGAACAATGCTGCGGGGACCGAAGTCCCCGCCCATTGCGTCAATTGCGATGACTTGAGCGGACAAGTGATTACTCGTCGGCGCCCTTGTCGATCACTTTACGGCCACGGTATACGCCTTCTGGCGATACGTGGTGACGCAGGTGAACTTCACCGGTGGTTTTTTCTACAGACAGGGTGCTAGCCTCGAGAGCGTCGTGCGAACGGCGCATGTCACGGGCAGAGCGGGATTTTTTGTTCTGCTGAACAGCCATAATTGATTAACTCCTAAACGTTTGGGTCACGCTTTAACTGCGCCAATACACTGAACGGGTTGGACCGCGTTACCTCGTCCTCGCTCGGTTCGGGCTCATCTGCTCCCGCCGGCTGCTGGCATTCTTCCGGATGATGAGCAGGCACAATGGGCAAGGCGAGCAGAAGCTCCTCCTCGATCAGTGACTGCAGATCCAATGGATCTTCGCCCAGTTCCAGCACGTCATAACCTTTCGGCAACGACTGGGTATTCGCACCCTCCTTCACCACGGCGTAACTGCATTCGCTGTGGATCGGCAGGGTGACCAGCTCAAGACAACGCTGGCAAACCATTTTGACTTCAGTGTCGATAAAGCTGTGGATCACCACAGATTTACGTTCATCTCGTTCAAAAACGAATTTGGCCTGGACCGTACCGACATCGTCGGAAAGCGGGTCGCAGAGTCTCTTCAAATCGGCCAGCAGCAATTCACCTTGAAGGGTGGTGCCACGGTCAGCCAATTTGCGCGGGTCAACGTGAGGTGGAATCGGGTCATTCAACATAGGCGCAGCATTATAGGGATGCACCCGGCCATGTCAAAGGAAATTCAGCCCTGTCCGTCACTTGCACGCCTCGCTAGAATCCTCTCCTGCCTTCTGGAGACGCCAATGCTGCCTTTATTACTTGCCTCAAGCTCGGTCTACCGTCGGGAACTGCTTGCCCGCCTGGGGCTGCCGTTCGTCTGCAGCTCGCCGGACATCGACGAAAGCCATCGCACCGGCGAAGCCGCGCTCGAACTGGTGAAACGCCTGGCCCGGGAAAAAGCCCTTGCCCTGGCAGACCGTCACCCGGCGCACCTGATCATTGGTTCGGATCAGGTTGCCGTGCTCGGCGAGCGCATCCTGGGCAAGCCCCACACCTTCGAGAACGCCCGCGAGCAACTGCTGGCCGCCAGCGGGACCAAGGTAACCTTCCTGACCGGCCTGGCACTGCTCAACAGCCAGACCGGCGCCTGCCAGGTCGATTGCGTTCCGTTTACCGTAACCATGCGGACATTGGATCAGGCTCGCGTGGAGCGCTATCTGCGCACCGAGCAGCCGTACGACTGCGCCGGCAGCTTCAAGGCCGAAGGCCTGGGCGTGAGCCTGTTCCAGAGCACCGAAGGGCCGGACGCCACCAGCCTGGTCGGCCTGCCGCTGATTCGCCTTGTGGATATGTTGCTGGCGGAGGGTGTGGAGGTTCCCTGAACCGCCTCCGTGGGGGGGGGGGGGGGTGGGCTCGGTTGCGCAGCGACCGCAGAAATTTGGGGCCGCTGCGC
>NZ_JBHFJB010000153.1:38816-45490 GCF_057334555.1 Pseudomonas sp. AGC41 | reverse complement strand
GCGCAGCCCAGCGGGAGCAAGCTCCCTCGCCACAAGGGCAAATGCATCATGCTTGAATCAGCGCAACGCCGGGCCCTGGAAGCCCATCCACATTGCCAGATGCTCGGCGATGCTTGCGCCCAGTTTTTTCGAGAAGCGGTCAAACGGCGATTCCTCGATGGTGAAATCCACCAGATCCTTCTGACCGATCACATCCCGAGCCACCGAACTGGCGCTGCCCAGCCCGTCGATCAGGCCCAGGGGCAATGCCTGCTCCCCGGACCAGACCAGCCCGGAAAACAATTCCGGATGCTCCTTGTCCTTCAAGCGCTCGCCGCGACCTTTCTTGACGCTGGCAATGAATTGCTTGTGAGTCGTGTCGAGCACGCCCTGCCAGAACGCAGTCTCTTCAGGCTTTTGCGGCTGGAACGGATCAAGAAACGACTTGTGCTCGCCAGAGGTATAGACCCGCCGCTCCACGCCGAGCTTCTCCATGGTCCCGACAAAACCATAACCGGCCGCCGTCACGCCAATGGAGCCGACCAGGCTCGCCTTGTCGGCATAGATCTGGTCCGCAGCGCTGGCGATGTAATAGGCACCGGACGCGCCGAGATCGGCGATGACCGCATAGACCTTGGTGTTCGGGTGAAGCGCGCGCAACCGGACGATCTCGTCGTAGACGTAACCCGACTGCACCGGACTGCCGCCCGGACTGTTGATGCGCAGCACCACGCCCTTGACCTTCGGATCTTCGAAGGCAGCCCGCAGACTGCCGACGATGTTATCCGCACTGGCTGGCTCCTTGTCGGCGATCACGCCTTCAATGTCGATCAGCGCGGTATACGCCGAACCACTGACCGCACCTTTTTCGATACTCATCAGCGGCGTGAACAGCAACAGCGCAGCAAAAAGATAAACGAAGGTCAGCAACTTGAAGAAGATTCCCCAGCGGCGCGACCGACGCTGCTCTTGCACACTGGCCAGCAGGGTTTTTTCCAACAGCTTCCAGCTTTTTCCATCACCGCTCTCGGCATCTGCCTTGGCCGGTGCTTTCCATTCATCGGTCATGCATGCATCCCCATCAAAACGTCAACCGGCACGCTGGCTCAGCCACGCGTGCAATTCGGGAAAATGGTCAATGGCCAGGCACGGTTCGAACGCCCGAAGCGCCTCGATCGTCTGCGCGCCATAACTGACAGCGACAGAGCCCATGCCGGCATTACGCGCCATCTGCAGGTCGAACGACGAATCCCCGACCATCAACGCTTGCTCGGCCCGCACATTACAGTAGGCCAGGATCTGCTCAAGCATCAGCGGATGCGGCTTGCTAGCGGTTTCGTCGGCGGCGCGAGTGATGTCGAAATAATCATCCCAACCATGGGACTTCAGCACCCGATCCAGCCCGCGCCGAGCCTTGCCGGTCGCGACAGCCAGGTGATAGCCCTCGTCCCGCAGAGCCTGGAGCGTATCGGCCACGCCGTCGAACAGCGGCGAAGGCTCGGCCTCCAGCGCGATGTAGTGATCGGCATAATGTTGGCGAAAAACGCTCAGCTCATCATCAGCGATTTCCGGGTACAGGCTGCGAATCGCTTCCGGCAGCCCGAGACCGATAATGCCCTTCACCGCAAAATCATCCCGCCGAGCAAAACCCGTACGGTCCGACGCGATATGCATCGACTCGACAATCCGACCGATGGAGTTCGCCAGAGTGCCGTCCCAATCGAATATCAGCAGCTTGTAATCAGGATGCACTCAACCGCTCCACGGTCTTGGCCCACATGTCATCCACGGGGGCCTGCAATTTCAGCTCGCCGCCGTCGGGCAACGGCACGGTCAGCATGTAGGCATGGAGGAACAGGCGCTTGCCACCCAGGTCACGGATTTCCTTGCTGAAATCATCGTCGCCATATTTGCTGTCACCGGCGATGCAATGCCCGGCATGCAGGGTGTGGACACGGATCTGGTGGGTCCGCCCGGTGACCGGCTTGGCCTCGACCATGGTGGCGAAGTCGCCGAAACGGCGCAGCACCTTGAACACGGTCAGCGCTTCCTTGCCCTCTTCGTTGACTTCCACCATGCGCTCGCCGGAGCGCAGGTTGCTCTTGAGCAGCGGCGCGCGCACTTGCTTGACGGATGTTTCCCAACGACCGCGCACCAGCGCCATGTAGCGCTTGTCGACGCCATCGCCGCGCAGCTGTTCGTGCAGATGGCGCAACATGCTGCGCTTCTTGGCAATCATCAACAGCCCGGAAGTGTCCCGATCCAGACGATGGACCAGCTCCAGCTCCTTGGCATCGGGACGTAGCTGACGGAAGGCTTCGATCACCCCGAAATTCAGGCCGCTGCCGCCGTGGACCGCGATGCCCGCGGGCTTGTTGACCACGATCAGCGCCTTGTCTTCGAAGACGATGGCGGCCTCCAGGCGTTGCAACAAGCCTTGTGCCAGTGGCACCGGCTCGTCGCGCTCGGGCACGCGAACCGGCGGTACGCGCACGACGTCGCCCGCCTGGAGCTTGTATTCGGGCTTGATCCGACCTTTGTTCACCCGCACTTCGCCTTTGCGCAAAATGCGGTAGATCAAGGTCTTGGGCACGCCTTTGAGCCGGGCAAGCAGGAAGTTATCAATTCGTTGGCCGGCATATTCCGGCGAGACCTCAAGCAGTTGAACGCCTGGGGTCGAAGGGGCAGTAGTTGTCATGGCGGCGATGATAACAATTTTTTATGGAATTGAAGCACTTAATCATTGCTGCTATAGTCGCGAACGCCGCCAAAAGTGGCTGGACAGCGGACCAGCGGTCAAAAACCGGCCCTGACCAACGCAATTCACGAGGACGAGAGGCCGTCCTACGGGGCTTTTGCTGCGTAACGGTAGAGTTCGCAGGTGTAACGAGCGCAAGTGACATGAGGCCTGAAATACGCCGCAAAGCAGAGTTTTGACTCGCCTTGCGCGCCACATTCACGGCCAGTTCACAAAGTGCAGTCACCCGCAGACGACCCCGAGCGAGAGCTTCGGAAACAACGCCTAAATGAGCCATGATGCGTGACCTCCCCTTCCGGAGCTCACGGTAAATGCCAACCCGCTGCGGATTCTGCGCGCGGCAGCACCCGAATTATCAGGGATACGTGTAGGGTGGAGATGTACAACCGTCGGACTGTGTAGCACTAGGCTTATATTTAGACGCTTCATCTCGTCCACAGGCGCCGGTTGATTCCTCCTCCTGACTGAGTGCTTGAGTACCAGCAAGCAGGACGCGTCCGTCGCGACTTCGCCATCATTGGGTCGAACTCGCTGGACACTGGAATGGCCCCGCCATCGCCAGGACGCACCTGACACCGACCGTGAGAAGTCGTGTGTGCCGAACGCCGTTTCCGGCAGCCCGGAAACCGACGGTACTACATGAAAAGAATGCTGATTAACGCAACTCAACCCGAAGAGTTGCGTGTTGCACTGGTAGACGGCCAGCGCCTCTACGACCTGGATATCGAATCCGGTGCACGCGAGCAGAAGAAGGCCAACATCTATAAAGGCCGGATTACTCGCATCGAACCAAGCCTTGAGGCTGCCTTTGTCGATTTCGGCTCCGAGCGCCACGGCTTCCTGCCCCTCAAAGAAATCTCCCGCGAATACTTCAAGAAGGCCCCCGAAGGCCGCGTCAACATCAAGGACGTCCTGAGCGAAGGCCAGGAAGTCATCGTCCAGGTCGAAAAAGAAGAACGTGGCAACAAGGGCGCCGCCCTGACCACCTTCATCAGCCTCGCCGGCCGCTACCTGGTCCTGATGCCGAACAACCCGCGTGCCGGCGGCATCTCCCGCCGCATCGAAGGCGAAGAGCGCAACGAACTGCGCGAAGCCCTGAACGGCCTGGTCGCACCCGCCGACATGGGCTTGATCGTGCGCACTGCCGGCCTGGGCCGCAGCAGCGAAGAAATGCAGTGGGACCTCGACTACCTGCTGCAACTCTGGACCGCGATCAAGGAAGCCTCGCTGGATCGTTCCGCACCTTTCCTGATCTACCAGGAAAGCAACGTGATCATCCGCGCCATCCGCGACTACCTGCGCCAGGACATCGGCGAAGTGCTGATCGATAGCGTCGAAGCCCAGGACGAAGCCCTGACCTTCATTCGCCAGGTGATGCCGCAGTACGCCAGCAAGATCAAGCTCTACGAAGACAGCGTTCCGCTGTTCAACCGTTTCCAGATCGAAAGCCAGATCGAGACCGCTTTCCAGCGCGTCGTCGAACTGCCGTCGGGCGGCTCCATCGTCATCGACCCGACCGAAGCCCTGGTGTCCATCGACATCAACTCGGCGCGCGCCACCAAAGGCAGCGACATCGAAGAAACCGCCCTGCAGACCAACCTTGAAGCCGCCGAAGAAATCGCCCGCCAGTTGCGCCTGCGCGACATCGGCGGCCTGATCGTCATTGACTTCATCGACATGACCCCGGCCAAGAACCAGCGCGCCGTGGAAGAAAAGGTCCGTGAATGCCTGGAAGCCGACCGCGCCCGCGTACAGGTCGGTCGTATCTCGCGCTTCGGCCTGCTGGAAATGTCCCGTCAGCGCCTGCGTCCATCCCTGGGCGAAAGCAGCGGCATCGTTTGCCCACGCTGCAACGGCACCGGCATCATCCGTGACGTCGAGTCGTTGTCCCTGGCGATCCTGCGCCTGATCGAAGAAGAAGCCCTGAAGGACCGCACCGCCGAGGTTCGTGCCCAGGTGCCAATCCCGGTGGCCGCGTTCCTGCTCAACGAAAAACGCAACTCGATCACCAAGATCGAACTGCGCACCCGCGCCCGCATCGTGATCCTGCCGAACGACCACCTCGAGACGCCACACTTCGAAGTGCAGCGCCTGCGTGATGACAGCCCTGAAGCTCATACCAACCAGTCCAGCTACGAAATCGCCGCGGCCGCCGCCGAAGTCGAAGACGTCCAGCCAGCTGCCGCCACCCGCACCCTGGTTCGCCAGGAAGCGGCGGTCAAGACTGCACCGGCCCGTGCCAACGCTCCGGTCCCGACCGAAGCCGCCGCGCCGGTTGCCGCCCCGGCCGCAGCCCCGGAACCAAGCCTGTTCAAAGGCCTGGTGAAATCCCTGGTCAGCCTGTTCGCCACCAAGGAAGAGCCTGCCGCACCGGCCGTTGTCGCCAAGCCTGCCGCTACCGAGCGTCCGGCCCGCAACGAAGAACGCCGCAACGGTCGCCAGCAGACCCGCAACCGCAACGGTCGTCGCGACGAAGAGCGCAAGCCGCGCGAAGAACGTGCCCCGCGTGAAGAGCGCGCACCCCGTGAGCCGCGCGAAGAGCGTCAACCACGCGAAGCCCGTGAGGAAGTTCCAGCGGTAGCCCGCGAAGAACGCGCACCGCGTCCGCCTCGCGAAGAACGCCAGCCACGCGCACCACGTGAAGATCGCAAGCCGCGTGGCGAGCGTGAAGAACGTGTTCGCGAATTGCGCGAGCCTCTGGACGCCGCACCGGCTGTTGCTGCGACGCCTGCGACTCCGGCAGCAGAACGCCCGGCTCGCCAGCCTCGCGAAGAACGCGCACCGCGTCCGCCGCGTGAAGAGCGTCAGCCGCGCGCCGAGCAGGCAGCCGCCGAAGCCAGCGAAGAGGAAGTGCTGAACACCGAAGAGCAGTTGCAGGAAGACGGCCAGGACCACGCCGAGGGCGATCGTCCACGTCGTCGCTCCCGCGGCCAGCGTCGTCGCAGCAACCGTCGCGAGCGTCAACGCGATGCCAACGGCAACGTGATCGAAGGCTCGGAAGAGTCCGAAGCCGGCGAGAACGCCGAAGCGCCTAGCGCTGCCGACCTGGCCGCCGGCCTGGCCGTCACCGCGGCAGTTGCCAGCAGCGCGATCAGCGCCCCAGCCGAGGCCCAGGCACACGAGCAGGCCGAACGGGCCACCGCTGCGGTGGAAGAGGCAGCGGTCGAAGCGCCAGTTGTCGAAGCGACCACTCCGGTAGAAATCACTGCTTCGCCAGAAGTGGAACTCGCACCGGTTCATGAAGCCGAGCCGCAAGCCGAAACCGCCGCCGAGCCTGCCCCGGTCGTCGAGCAGCCGGTGGTAGCCGCTGAACCTGCCGTTGAAGTTTCTGCCGTTGAAATGCCTGCCGAGGAAACCGCACCAGAACCAGTACGCGAAGAGCAGACCGCTTTCAACTGGAATGCCGAGCCAGCCGCGCCAGCGCCGGTTGCTGAACCGGAGCCGGTAGTAGCCGTCGAACCGCCAGTGGTCGAGCCTGCGCCAGTGGTCGAGGCGCCAGTGGTTGCCGAACCAGTGGTTGCCGAAGCCCCAGCCCCGGTTGAAGCGCCTGCAGCGGTCAGTGCCCTGACCCCTAACGGCCGCGCCCCGAACGATCCACGTGAAGTGCGTCGTCGCAAGCGTGAGGCCGAGCGTCTGCAGAAGGAAGCTGAACTGGCCGCCGCTGCTGCCGCTCAAGCGCCTGCCGCCGAACCGGCTCCGGTCGTCGAAGAAGTCGCCGAGGCAGCCCCTGCCCCGGTAGCTGAAGCCCCGACTGAATCGGCACCGGTGATCGGCGAACCTCAGCACGCCACTGAAGAAGAAGTCGCTCCGCGTCACACTGAAGCCCTGGAAAAAGAGCACGAGCCCAAACCTCACGCCTGATTCCACCGCCCAGTAAAAAGCCCCGCCTGGTGATGCCAGGCGGGGCTTTTTTTATTGTTCTGAAATCATGCTATTC
>NZ_JBHFJB010000153.1:27368-38796 GCF_057334555.1 Pseudomonas sp. AGC41 | reverse complement strand
GCTCCCACAGGACTTATCTGAAGATCAATGCCTCTGGCACATCAATGTCCCAGGTCACACCCGGATCGTCCACCGGCACTTCGGCCACTTGTGCCCCGGCGAATAACGCCTTCGCCCCACGATCGCCGGACAACGCCATCAACTGCGGGCCAAACCCATGGCCAAATCCCACCGGATGCCCATACTCCCCGACAAGAACCGGCACGCTGATGCCATCCTTGCGAATCCCCGCTGCCACCTTTTCGATGCTCGACGGCAGGATAAACGGCATGTCGCCCAGCACGATCAGCCAGCCAGCCACCTCCGGATAGGCCCGGACACCGGCGGCAATGCTGTCTCCCAGTCCCGGCGAATCCAGTTCGACGAAGTCGCACCCATAGGCCTGGGCCATGCGAATGGCCTGCGGACGGTCATTGCGGGTGACCAGCACGCGCTTGTCCAGCGAGGCCGGCAGGTTGACCAGCACATGCTCGATCACCGAGCGCACCGCGCCGTCACGGCCTGTGCAATCCGCCAGCAGCTTGTCTTTGCCGGTCCCGGCGACCTGACGGAAACGGCGGCCCGAGCCGGCCGCGAGGATGATCACGCCAATGGACTCAGACATACCCTTCCCTCCTGGATTACAGCGGTTTCTTTTGACGCAATTCGACGCCATTCTTGATCGCGACGATTTCCGCCAGCAGCGACAGGGCGATTTCCGCCGGAGTGTGACTGCCGATATGCAGGCCGATGGGGCCGTGCAGCCGCTCGATGGCCTGTGCTGACAAGCCTAGCTGAGCGAGGTTGTCCCGGCGCTTCTGACTGTTGACCCGTGAGCCGAGGGCGCCGACATAAAAAGCCCTGGAATCCAGGGCGGTGAGCAAGGCCATGTCGTCCAGGCGCGGGTCATGGGTCAGGGCAACGATCGCGGTGCGCTCATCGGTCTCGATGCTTAGCACCGCCTCGTCGGGCATGCCCGGAACAAAGCGGCCATGCTGCTCCTCCCAACCGTAGACAAATTCCTTGCGCGGGTCGCAGATCAGTACTTCGAAATCCAGCAACCGGGCCATTTCCGCCACGTAACGCGACAGCTGCCCGGCGCCGATCAGCAACAGCCGCCAGCGCGGGCCATAGATCGCCCGCAGCGTTTCGCCATCGAACACCAACGCATCGCTTTTGCTCGCCGGTGTCAGCACCACGCCGCCGGTCGCGATGGTCAATTCCCGGGCAACTATCTCGTGGGCCTCGCACCGCCCCAACAACTCGGCGACCCAGCCTGGATCGCCGACTCGCTCCTCCGTCAGGCGCAAGGTGCCGCCGCACGGCAAGCCGAAACGCGCCGCCTCCTCACGGGTGACACCGTAGGTGATGAGCTGCACGGGCGGGCCATCCGCCGGAATCCGGCCGTCGTGTAGCCGGGCGATCAGGTCATCCTCGACACAACCGCCCGATACCGAACCGATCACCACGCCGTCCTCGCGCAGGGCCAGCATGGCCCCCGGAGGTCTCGGCGCGGTGCCCCAGGTCTGGACCACCGTGAACAGCACCACCCGCTGCCCGGCGCGACGCCATTCCAGCACGCTGCGCAGCACGTTCAGATCAACGCTGTCCATCAGGCTTTGGCCTGTTGCCAGCCTTGCAGCTGGTAACGCACGGGCAGATCACGGATGCGCTTGCCGGTGGCAGCGAAGATGGCGTTGCACAATGCCGGCGCGATCGGCGGCACGCCCGGCTCACCGACACCACCCAGCGGCACTTCGCCCGGCGGAGTGACCAGGTGCACGGCTATTTCCTTCGGTGCCAGGGACATGCGCGCCACTTCGTACATGTGAAAATTGTCCTGCTGGACCTTGCCGTCCTTGAAGCTGATCTCCCCGACCATCGCGTTGCCCAGGCCCATCACGCAGGCGCCTTCGAACTGCGAGCGGATGCGCTCGGGATTGATCTGCGGCCCACAGTCCACGGCAATGTCCGCTTTGTGCACAATGATCGTGCCGTCATCCTTGACCTCGACTTCGAGCGCCGCGGCCACGTAGGTGACGAAGCTGTAGTGCACCGCCAGCCCCAAGCCCCGGCCCTTGGGCAATTCACGGCCCCAGCCAGCGGCCTTCGCCGCAGTCTCCAGCACGGTGCGGATCCGCGCCGTATCGATGGGATAACGCTCGGGCGATTCGCCGTAGTTCCAGCTGTCATTCTGGCTATTGGGGTTGATCTTGCGGTCCGGGCCAAGCAACTTGAGGTGATATTTCAGCGGATCCTGGCCGGCCTTGTGGGCCAGTTCGTCGATGAAGCTCTGAATCGCAAATCCATGGGGAATGTTCGACACCGAGCGGTACCAGCCAACCCGGGCATGGGCCACCGCCTCGGGGTTCTCCAGGCGCAGGTTGGGAATAGCGTAGGCCATGTTGGTCACGCCCATGCCCACTTCGAATGGCGCTTCGTGGGTCATGCCCGGCGCGAACAACGCGGTGATGGACGGGGCCACGGTGCGATGCAGCCAAGCGGAGGGCAGCCCGTCCTTGTTCAGGCCGGCCTTCAGGTATTCGGCCGATACGGTATGGAAATACGAGTGATGAATGTCGTCCTCGCGGGTCCATTGCACCCGAACCGCCTGGCCGGGGAATTCCTTGGCGAGCACAGCCGCCTCGACGACGAAATCGGGTTTGGACTTGCGTCCGAAACCGCCACCCAGCAACGTGATATTTATCGTGACCTTCTCAAAAGCAATGCCCAGGCGTTCGGCGACGCGTTCGCGGGTGACTTGGGGTGCCTGGCTCGGTGCCCAGGCTTCGCATTGACCGTCCTTGAAGCGGGCGACCGCGACCATCGGCTCCATCGGTGACTGGGAAAGGTGCGGCAGGTAATAGGCAGCCTCCAACGTCGAATCGGCCTTGGCCAGTGCGTCGTCAAGGTTGCCGGTACTGTGCAGGACTTTGCCTGGTTTCAGCGCAGCCGCTTGCAGTTCCTTGCGGTAGGCGATGGAGTCATAGCCGGCATTCGGGCCATCGTCCCACTCGATTTTCAGCGCTTCGCGGCCCTTGATCGCCGCCCAGGTGTTTTTTGCTACCACCGCCACGCCGCCCAGCGGCTGGAATTCGGAAGGCAAAGGGCGTCCTTCGATCTGCACCACCTTGATCACGCCCGGTACTTTCAACGCCGCGCTGCTGTCGACGCTCCTGACCTTGCCGCCATAGACCCGTGGGCGGGCGACGACGGCGTAGAGCATGCCGTCGAAATGCACATCGGCACCGAACACCGCTCGGCCGTTGACGATGTCCGCGCCGTCGATGGCACGGCTCGCTTCCTTGCCGATGTATCGAAACTCCGACGGCTGCTTGAGGCGCAGGCTGTCGCGGGCCGGAACCGGCAAGGCCGCGGCGGCGGCGGCCAACTCGCCATAACCCAGTTCGCGCCCCGAAGGCTGATGCACCACTTTATGCAGTTGCGCACGGCATTCGCCCGCCGGCACTTTCCACTGGGCAGCGGCGGCCAATTCAAGCATGGTCCGGGCGGCGGCACCGCAGCGGCGCATCGGCTCGTACCAATGACGCATGCTGCGCGAGCCGTCGGTGTCCTGGTTGCCGAAGCGCGCCTCATCGGCCGGCGCCTGCCTGACCTTGACGAGTGCCCAGTCGGCGTCGAGTTCGTCGGCCACCACCATGCTCAGGCTGGTGCGCACGCCCTGGCCCATTTCCGAACGGTTGCAGATCACCGTGACGCTGCCGTCAGCGGCAATGCTCACATAGACCTTGGGGTCGTCGACCGCACCATGGGGCATGCCCTCGGCGCCGAACTTCTTCTCTTCGGCGAAGGCCTCCGGCAGGCCCCAGGTGGCGGCCAGCACCAGCACGCCCGTGGCGCTGGCGCCCTTGAGGAAACCCCGACGGCTGAGATTGCTCAGCACAAAATCATTCGGCAAACGGCTCATGCCTTGGCCTCCTTCAGGTGAGTGGAGGCCTGGCGGATCGCGGTCTTGATCCGGTTGTAGGTGCCACAGCGGCAGAGGTTGCCGACCATGGCCTCCTCGATCTGTTCATCCGTCGGGTTGGGGTTGGTCTTGAGCAACGCCGTGGCGGACATGATCTGCCCGCCCTGGCAAAAACCACACTGGGCCACAGCGGTGTCCAACCAGGCCTTCTGTACCACCTGGCCGACCGGGTCGACGTGAAGCGCGTCGATGGTGCTGACGTTCTGACCTTTCACCGAGCCGATCGGCGTGATGCAACTGCGCGCCGGGGCGCCGTCGATGTGAATCGTGCAAGCGCCGCACAGGCCCATGCCGCAGCCGAACTTGGTGCCGTTGTAACCGGCCACGTCGCGGATCGCCCACAGCAGCGGCATGTCCTCGGTAACATCCAGTTGATGATCTGTTCCATTGAGTTTCAGGGTAATCATGGGCACGCCCGCATTTGGTTCGAGTTATGGGGGTCGAGCAATCTGCCGCTGGGTAATCGGTTCGGTGTCGCAGACTGGCTCAGGCTGATCCGGCTCTCTTGTGCACACGTCAACAGCGTCTGCACCGGGCCTTGGGGGATGCGTATGCTCGCATCGTCAGCCAATTAAATTAACCCAGGAACAAGCAAAACGCCCTGCACAATCCTGCACGAATGAGCGTGTGCAGGTTATGCAGGGCGTTTTTTCTTCACACGGGTGCCAAGCGCCCGTCAGTAGCGATTCGGCTCCATCTCCAGATCAACCTGGAAACGTTCGGCAATGTCCTTCTGGATCCGTCGAGCCAGGTCCAGCAATTGCAGGCCCGTGGCGTTGCCATAATTGACCAGCACCAGTGCCTGCAACTTGTGCACGCCAGCGTCGCCCTCGCGAAAGCCCTTCCAGCCGGCCCGTTCGATCAGCCAGCCGGCAGCGATTTTCATCTGCCCTCCAGGCTGTGGATAAGCCACCAGGTCAGGGTATTGCAGTTTGAGATGGGCCACGTGGATGGCGGGCACCAACGGGTTCTTGAAGAAGCTGCCGGCGTTGCCGAGTACGGCGGGGTCCGGAAGTTTTTCGCTGCGGATGCTGCAAATCGCCCGGCTGACATCCGCAGGCGTTGCCTGAGCGATGCCTTGCTCGGTCAGGCGCTGGCGGACCGGGCCGTATTCCAGATGCAGATGCGCGACCCGACTGAGGGCAAAACGTACCCGCAGGATCAACCAGCGCCCCGCCTGCTGCTTGAACAGGCTGTCGCGGTAGGCGAAGGCGCATTCTTCAAGGGCGAAGTCGCGCAACTCGCCGGTATGGCGATCCAGCGCGGTAAGACCGGCGAAGACATCCTTTATTTCCACGCCGTAGGCACCGATATTCTGCATCGGTGCCGCCCCTACCGTACCGGGAATCAGGCTGAGGTTCTCCAGCCCCGACCACCCTTGCGCCAGCGTGTGCTGGACAAAAGGATGCCAGGGCTCACCGGCCTCGGCCTCGATCACCACACGTTCGCCGTCGTCGCTGAGCAGGCGGATCCCCTGGCTGGCCATGCGCAACACCAGCGCGTCGATGTCGTTGGTCAACAGCAGATTGCTGCCGCCGCCGATCACCAGCAACGGCAGATCATGCCCGGCGGCATAGGCCAATGCCTCGCGGACATCGGCATCGCTGTGGGCCTCGGCGAACAGCCGTGCGGCAGCGTCCACGCCAAAGCTGTTGAACGGCTTGAGGCTGACGCCGGCCTGGACATGCAAGGTCATAACCGCCCCTTCAATTCGACGACCAGGCGATCCGTGGCCTGCTCGATCAGGTCGAGCACCTGCTCGAAACCCTGTTCGCCGTCGTAGTACGGATCAGGGACATCATCAAGCTCAGACTCGTAGCGACGCAGGAACAGATCGAGCTCAGCCTTGCCACTGGCCGGTTGCAGTGCCTTGAGGTTGCGCAGGTTATTGCTGTCCATGGCCAGGATCAGGTCATAGGCAGCGAAGTCGGCGCGGGTGACTTGCCGGGCCCGCTGGGCCGACAGATCGTAGCCACGTCGCAGGGCCGCAGCCATGCTGCGTTTGTCAGGGGCCTTGCCGACATGCCAGTCACCGGTACCGGCGGAGGCGACTTCCACCTGCCCCTCCAACCCAGCTTCGCGCAACTTATGGCGCAAGATGCCTTCGGCGGTGGGCGACCGGCAAATGTTGCCAAGGCAGACGAACAGAACCCGCATCAAGCCTCCAGCAGGCGACGAACGCGCTCGAGGTCTTCGGGGGTGTCTACACCGGTCGGCGGCGCGATCAGCGCATCGGCGACATGAATCCGCACGCCATGCCACAACGCCCGAAGCTGCTCGAGGGCTTCGGTGTTTTCCAGCCAGCACGGGCCCCAGGCGACGAAGTCCTGAAGAAAACCGGCGCGGTAGGCATAGATACCGATATGGCGACGATACGGCACGCCTTCGGGCAGCACGTCGCGGCCCTGAGCGAATGCCTCTCGGGCCCAAGGCAAAGTGGCACGGCTGAACGTCAATGCCAGGCCGTTGAGGTCGCTGACCACCTTGACCACGTTGGGATTGAACAGCGTCTGCACATCCTCGATCGGCTCGGCCAGGGTGGCCATGCGCGCTTCGGGGTGCGCCGCCAGGTTCGCCGCGACCTGATCAATCACGCTCGGCGGGATCAGCGGCTCGTCGCCTTGCACGTTGACGACAATGGCGTCGGACGCCAGACCGAGTTTCCCAGCCACTTCCGCCAGGCGGTCAGTACCGGAGTTGTGATCCTCGCGGGTCATCACCACTTCGGCGCCAAAGCCCTTGCAGGCCGCCACGATGCGCGCGTCGTCCGTTGCCACCACCACACGCTGGGCACTGCTCTTGCAGGCCTGCTCCCAGACATGCTGGATCATCGGCTTGCCGGCGATCAGCAGCAACGGTTTGCCGGGCAAGCGCGTGGAGGCAAAGCGCGAAGGAATGACAACGGTAAAAGCCGTACTCATTTATCCAGGCGCTCATCGGTGGTCAGGGTACGGGCTTCGCTTTCGAGCATCACCGGGATGCCGTCGCGAATCGGATAGGCCAGGCCGGCGCCCTTGCTGATCAGCTCGGTCTTGTCGGCACTGAGCTTGAGCGGGCCTTTGCAGACCGGGCAAGCCAGGATATCGAGCAGTTTGGTGTCCATGAAATTCCCCTGGTAAAACGTTTTAAGGCAAGAGCCGATCCGGCAACAGGCGCATCAACCGCGTATCGAACCAGGCCGCGAAGGCTGGCGAAGGCGCTGCGTCAACCGCCAGGTACCACCAGTCGGGCGCGGCAAAGGCGCGGCATTTGACCGCATCCTTTTCCGTCATGACCACTGGCAATGACGGTTCGAAATCGAAGGCCTGGGCACTGTATTCGGCGTGATCGGCAAACCCATGCGGTATCGGCCGCCAGTGTAGCGTTTCGAGGGTCTTGAAGAAACGCTGGGGGTTGCCGATACCGGCCACGGCATGCAGGGCCTGGCCGGGTGGGAAATGGTCGAGGGGGCGCCGCTCGCCGCTGGCCAGATTGACCAGCGCGGTCGGCCGCAACTCGAACGCGAAACCGTCCTCGCGATCGGCGCTGGCGCCGTTGAACAGCACGGCGTCAACCGAGCGCAGGCGCTCCACCGGCTCGCGCAACGGGCCGGCCGGCAGGCAACGGCGGTTGCCCAGGCCACGGGCGCTGTCGATCAATACCAGTTCGAGGTCCCGGGCCAGGCGGTAATGCTGCATACCGTCGTCGGACAGGATCAGGTCCAGTGGCTCGGCGTCCAGCAGCGCCCGGACAGCGCGGCTGCGATCCGGATCGATCATCAACGGCACGCCGCTGCGCTGGACGATGAGCAGCGGTTCGTCGCCCGCGACGTCGGCGCCCTGCGTGGCCTCGACTCGCCATGGCAGCCGAGGCGGCCTGGCGCCGTAACCCCGGCTGACCACGCCAACCCGCAGGCCACTGCGCTGGCAATGCTCGATCATCCAGAGGATCAACGGCGTCTTGCCGGTGCCGCCAACGGTGATGTTGCCCACCACAATCAGCGGCACCGGCGGCCGGTAGATCTCGCCCTCGCCCGCCAGGAAGCGCTCGCGCTTGCCGATCACTACGCGTCGGTACAGCCATTCAAGCGGGCGCAGCAACACCAGGGCGGGATGCCCCTTGTACCACGCGGCAAGCAATCGATCGGACATGGCCATCAAGGTGCCGGTGCCGCCTCGACCGTGGTCATGCGCAGGTGGCTGAAGCCGAGCTTGCCAGCCGCGTCCATGGCGGTGATGACCGATTGATGAGGCGTCTTGCCGTCGGCGCTGATGGCCAGCGGCAGGTTGGTGTCACCGCCGGATTCCCTCTGCAGGGCCTCGATCAGGCTCGCCAGGTCGCTCTTGGGCAGCAACTGGTTATTCACCGAGAACGCGCCCTCGGCGCTGATGGTGACTTCCAGGTTCTTCAACTGTTGGTCCTCGGCCGGCGAGCCACTCACCGCTTGGGGCAGCTCAACCTTTAACTGGGTTTCCCGGGTGAACGTGGTGGTCACCACGAAAAACAGCAGCAGGATGAACACCACGTCGATCAGCGACGCCAGGTTGATCTCGATGTTTTCCCGTGGTTTGCGGCGGAATTTCACTTCTTGCCCCCGGCCAGGTCCACGTCACGGTCGCCCTGCACCACCTCGACCAGCTTGATGGCTTCCTGCTCCATGCCCACCACCAGCTCGTCGACGCGGCGTTGCAGGAAGCGATGGAAGAACACGGCAGGGATACCCACCATCAGGCCCGCGGCGGTAGTGATCAATGCCTTGGAAATACCGCCCGCCAGCACGGCGGCGTTGGTTGTCATGCCGGAACCGGTGAAGGCGCTGAAAATGTCGATCATGCCGAGGACCGTGCCCAGCAGGCCCAGCAATGGAGACATGGCGGCGATGGTCCCGAGGGCATTGATGTAGCGCTCCAGGTCATGGATGACCCGCGCGGCGGCCTCCTCGATGCACTCCTTCATGATCTCGCGACCATGTTTGGAATTCGCCAGGCCTGCCGCGAGGATCTCCCCCAGCGGCGAGCTGGCTCGCAATTCCTTGAGCTTGTCCTTGTTCAGTTGCTTGTCCTTGATCCAGACCCAGACCTGCCCGAGCAGATGCTCCGGCGTCACGCGGCTGGCCCGCAGGGTCCACAGGCGTTCGGCAACGATACCCAGTGCCGCGATGGAACTCAGAATGATCGGCAACATCATCCAGCCGCCGGATTTGACCAATTCCCACACAGTGACAGCCCCCTCGAAAAAGTGCGCCACTTTATCATACAGACTCGCCGTGCAGGCCCGCCCTGCCGACAACGCGGCAAGAACTCTGCGTCAGATCAATGCCGCGTCGGTGGCCCGGCGGGCGGCGGATCACGCCAATACCGGCGAATGCCCGCCTGGCCAAGCGCAGGTGTGAAGGCGCCGAGTTGCAGACGAATGGCACCTTGTTCGGCACTGTCGTAGATCGCCATGCCCAAGCGTCGATAACGCTCCATCACCCACGGATGGGGATGGCCGAACGCATTGTTTCTTCCCCGGGAGATCAATACCGAATGGGGCTCGAGGCGCGCCAGCAGCGCCATCGACGATGAGCTGCGGCTGCCATGATGCGGTGCCGCCAGCCACTGGGTCGGCATCGCCAGGGGACTGTCGAGCAAGGCGCGTTCGGCATGGGTATCGATATCGCCGGTCAGCAGCAACCGCTCGCCACCGGCCTCGACCAGCAAGACACAGGATTTCTGGTTGCTCTCGACAGCCGATGTCCAACGCCACAGTTCGAACCTGACCCCGTCCCATTTCCAGCTTTCGCCGCTATCGCACGCACCTGCCTGCAGATCGACGGGCAGCGCGTCGGGATCACCGCTGACCACCCGGCGGGTCGGCAATCCGTTGCGTACGGCTTGTGCACCGCCGGCGTGATCGGCATCGGCGTGACTGAGCAGCAGCATGTCCAAGGCACGCACACCGAGCCTGTGCAAGGTCGGCACCACCACGCGCTCGCCAGCATCGGCGTCGCCAAGCCGCGGCCCCGCGTCGTAAAGCAAGACGTGCCGCTGGGTACGCACGAGGATCGCCAGCCCCTGGCCGACGTCCAGTTGCCAGATTTCGGCTTGCCCGTGGGGTACGTCTTCCCGTGGAGGAAAAACCATCAGCATCAGCATCGGCCAGCCGAGGATCCGCAGCGGTACGCCCTTGGGCAGCAACAGCAGCGCAGTGCCGAGCGCCGCCACGCACCAGGCCCACAGCGGCACGGCGGGAGGCACCCAGGCGGGCATCTGCCCGGCCGCCAGCGCGAGCGTCTTGAACAGCAGATCGAGCAAGCCGCCGGCAATCCAGAGAAGGCTCTCGCCTATGAAAGGTATCGGTAGCAACGCGGTGCCAAGCAAGGCCGAAGGCAACACCAGCAGACTGACCCAGGGCACCGCCAGCAGGTTGACCAACGGACCGCTGAGGCTGACTGGCAGCCCGAGGATCAAGAGTAGCGGGCACAGTCCGAGAGCAATCAGCCACTGGGCGCGGGTCCAGGTTTGCCACCAGCGCCAGGGGCCCAGGCGACCGCGAAAGGTAAACATCAGGATGGCCACCGCGGCGAACGACAACCAGAACCCTGGCCGCACGCTCGCCAGTGGATTGAGCAGCAGCACTGCCAGGAGCGCCAGCAGCCAGGCCTTCCAAGGATCAGCCTGGCGAAAGCGCAAGCGCCACAGCAGCACCAGCCCGATCATCACACAGGCCCGCCGCACCGGCACTTCGAAACCGGCGAGCAGGCCGTAACCCAGGGCCGCGGTGAACGCCAGCACGCAGGCCCAGGGCAGCCACGGCAACCGCGCAGGCCAGACACCATGACGCGCCGCGCCGGCGACCAGCAGGTATACGAGGCCGGCGAACAGGCCGATGTGTTGTCCGGAAATGACCAGCAGATGGACCGTGCCGGTGTCTTGCAGCACCTGCCAGTCTTCGCGACTCAACCCGCTGCCGTCGCCAAGGACCAATGCCATCAGCGCCCCGGAGCGCCCCTGGACATCGACTTTCGCCAGCGCCTGGCGCACCTCTTCGCGCCAGGCGCCCCGGGCCGGTTGCAGGAGTCGACCGTCCTTGACGCTGCCGGTGGCGCCAATGCCGCGGCTCAGCAGCCAAGCTTCATAATCGAAGCCATGGGGATTGAGCAGTCCCGCGGGTCGCTTGAGCTTTACCGCCAGGCGCCATCTCTCACCGCTGCTGACCGGCGGCCCGCCATACCAGGCCAGGCGCATCGAGCTCGGCAAGCGCGTGCGCCTTGACTGGATATCGGTCAATTCGAAACGCACCGTGCCATCGCCGTGTTGCGGCAAACCAACGACACGCCCTTCGACCCAGCGAGTCTCGCCATCCAGTGCGGAGGGCAACCGTCCGTCCAATGCATGGTGCGCAGCGAGGCTCGCCCAGACCAGCCCGAAGAGGAAGCAACCCGCCGGGTACAGGCGAAACGGCAGTACCATCAAAGCCAGCGTCGCCATGGCTGCGATC
>NZ_JBHFJB010000153.1:26466-27294 GCF_057334555.1 Pseudomonas sp. AGC41 | reverse complement strand
CAGCCCCCCCCACGGCAGTACCGGTAGAAAAACCGGGGCCAGCAGCCCCAGTGCAAGCGCGACCATTGCCGTGCGCATAAGCCCATCCTTGAGAGTCCCTCTCCAGGCTTAGCCGGTGCGGGGCACCGTCGGCGTTAACAATTGTCACAAAGTCTGAATCTCCGGATTGTAGAATCCGGACATACTTGCGGCCTTACTGCTTTGACCCGACCGAGAAGCCTTATGCCCCGGCGATTATTCAAACGCTACATGCCTGACCCCGCGAGCATTCGGGAACATAAATCCTTACGCTTTCTCGGTACCCTGCTGCACGATCCCAACCTCTGGCACCTCAATCGTCATTCGGTGGCGCGGGCGATGGCCGTTGGCCTGTTCGCCGCTTTTCTGCCGATACCGCTGCAAATGCTCCTGGCCGCCGCGCTGGCCGTCACGGTGCGCGGCAACATCCCGATCGCGGTAAGCCTGGTCTGGCTGACCAATCCCATCACCATGCCCGCGGTATTCTTCTGCACCTATCAGACCGGCGCCTGGCTGATGGACGTTCCAGCCCGGACGCTGCCGGACGAATTGACCTGGGAATGGATCACCAACCAGCTGTCAACGTTGTGGCAGCCATTTTTGCTGGGGTCGGTCGTCACGGGATTGGTGCTTGGGGCCTTGGCTTATTTCGTCACCATGGCGTATTGGCGATGGTGGGTTGCCAGGCAGTGGCGGCGGCGCAAGCGCAGTCGGATGAGAGAAAAACTGGACTGACCGCGTTTCCCCTCCAGCCACGACATTCCGGGTTTAATCCAGACTCCTTGTGGGAGCGAGCCTGCTCGCGAAGAG
>NZ_JBHFJB010000153.1:0-26392 GCF_057334555.1 Pseudomonas sp. AGC41 | reverse complement strand
CTCCCACAGGTACGACACTTCAGACACAGACCGGGTCAGGTACGCATCCCTCGCCCACTCACCAACAACCGCGCACAGCCCACATAAAGCACCACGGTCGCCACCAGCATGAAGGTAATCGCAATACTGATGCGAATGTCCGAAACGCCAAGGATCCCGTAGCGGAAAGCATTGACCATATGCAGCACCGGGTTGGCCAGCGATACGGTCTGCCAGAACGGTGGCAGCAGGGAAATCGAGTAGAACACCCCACCCAGGTACGTCAGCGGCGTGAGCACGAACGTCGGGATGATGGAGATGTCATCGAAGTTGCGCGCGAACACCGCGTTGATGAAGCCCAGCAGTGAAAAGATCGTCGCTGTCAGGACCACCACCAGGATCGTCACCCCCAGGTGATGCACCTGCAGATCGGTGAAGAACAGCGACAGCAGCGTCACGATCAGGCCGACCGCCAGCCCGCGCAGCACGCCACCCAGGGTGAAGCCGATCAGGATCGTATGGGGCGAAACCGGCGAGACCATCAGCTCTTCGATGGAGCGCTGGAACTTGCTGCCGAAGAAACTCGATACCACGTTGCCGTAGGAGTTGGTGATCACCGACATCATGATCAGCCCCGGCACGATGTAGTCCATGTACGTGAAACCGCCCATGTCGCCGATCTGCCGGCCGATCAGGTTACCGAAGATCACGAAGTACAGGACCATGGTGATGGCCGGCGGCAGCAGGGTCTGCGGCCAGATCCGCATGAAGCGCCGGACTTCGCGATAGACAATGGTATTGAGGGCGATGAGGTTGGGGCGCAGTTCCGAACTCATACTCATACCGCCACCTTCGCCAGGTTTTTTTCCACCAGGGACACGAACAACTCCTCAAGGCGATTGGTCTTGTTGCGCAGGCTCAGCACTTCGATGTTTTGCACAGCCAGTTGGGTGAACAGCCCGGTGATACCGGCGGACTTGTCGACCTGGACCTCCAGGGTATGCCCATCGAGCAGGCGAGCCGGATAACCCACAAGCTGCGGCGCGGCGCTCAGGTCATGCGCAAGATCCAGCAGGAAGGTTTCCACATGCAGTTGGCTCAACAACTGCCGCATGCTGGTGTTCTCGACGATGGTGCCGTGGTCGATGATGCCGATGTTGCGGCACAGCTGCTCGGCCTCTTCCAGGTAGTGCGTGGTGAGGATGATGGTGATGCCTTTCTGGTTCAGCTCGGTGAGGAAGGTCCACATCGAACGACGCAGCTCGATGTCCACGCCGGCGGTGGGTTCGTCGAGGATCAGCAGGCGCGGTTCGTGCACCAGCGCGCGGGCAATCATCAGGCGTCGCTTCATGCCGCCGGACAACGAACGGGACGGCACATCGCGCTTGTCCCACAAGCCGAGCTGGGTCAGGTATTGCTCGGCGCGCTCGTTGGCGATCTTCGGCGGGATGCCGTAGTAGCCGGCCTGGGTCACGACGATGTCGAAGGTCTTTTCGAACTGGTTGAAGTTGAATTCCTGGGGCACCACGCCGATGCAGCGCTTGAGCGCGGCGGGCTCGCGATCCAGGTCATGGCCGAAGACGTTCACCGTACCGCCGGATTTGTTCACCAGCGTGGAAAGAATGCCGATGGTGGTGGATTTGCCGGCACCGTTGGGGCCCAGCAAGGCAAAAAAATCACCTTCGGCGACATCCAGATCGATACCACTCAGGGCCTGGAAACCGTTGCCGTAGGTTTTGGTTAGCTGCCGTATGGACAGAGCGGAACTCATATCGGATTACGCACCAAGAAGGGGAGGAAGAAGAATAGATAAGGGCCGGCGGCGAGCAATACAACCACGGCGCACGAAGGCAATGGTGCGTGGCGTCGCCGCACAAGTACAGTGAAGTGTGTCGATAGTAAGTATTAAGTCAACGCGGTCATGACGGCCTTGCGATAAGCCGGACGCTGCTGGAGCCGTGCGTACCAGGCCTCCAGCCGGGGCAATGCGGCGCGCTCGATGGGCATCTCGAACCAGGCATAAATGAAACTGCCCAAGGGAATGTCGCCCATGCCGATTTCCTCACCGCAGAGGTAAGGCTGTTCGCCCAAGGCCTGCTCCACCATCGCCAGCAACTGGTCGCACTCCTTGATTGCCGCGTTGATGGCCGGCCAGTCCTGCTGCTCGGCCGGGGTGCGCAGCACGCCCCAGAACACCGTGCGAAACGGAGCGGCAAAGCTGGACGTGGTCCAGTCCATCCATTTTTCAGCGCTGGCGCGGGCCTGTATGTCACCGGGATACCAGGCCGAGCCTGAGGCATGGCGAGCCACCAGGTAACGCACGATGGTATTGGATTCCCAGAGCACGAAGCCGTCGTCTTCTATCATCGGAACCCGGCCGTTGGGATTTTTCGCGCGGTACTCGGGCGTATCCACCACGCCAAACGCGCCGCCCGCGTCGATGGCCTCATAGTTCAGCCCCAACTCTTCGGCACACCACAGCGCCTTGCGCACGTTCGACGAATTCTTCCGACCCCAGATCTTCAGCATCACGGCTTCCTCAATGGATAAATGCCGCAGCAGCATACGCCGGATCAACCGCGACTCAAATCACCCTGCATGTCGCCGAGCAACAACGGCGTTTCAGCCAAACAGTGGCGTTTTCTCACCTGACCAACGAACGATTTCCTACCGGTGTTGCCAACCAGACTGGCGCAATGCATCCAAGGTTTCCCACGAAATCAATCACATCGCGCCGACCGCCGGTTTTACAGAGGCCGTCTAAGCTCTGAGGGTCGGTCTTGCCCTGGTTCACGGAGGATTATTTATGCTGTTGTTGTGGATACTGGTTATGGTCGTCGGGATCGCCTGGCTGGCACACCGCCGCACCGCCCCGCTGCCAGCGCTGGGCATCGTTGCGGTCTACCTGTTGGCGATGGGCATCTTCAGCCATGCGCCCGGGTGGCTGCTGCTTGTCCTATGGCTGGTGCTTGCCGCCGTTGCAGCCCCGCTGTTGCTACCTGACCTGCGCCGCAGATATTTCAGCGCGCCGATGTTCGACTGGTTCCAGAAAACCTTGCCGCCGATGTCCGAGACCGAGCGCGATGCCATTGATGCCGGCACGGTGTGGTGGGACGGAGAGTTGTTCAGCGGCCGGCCGGACTGGAACATGCTGCTGGCCTACCCCAAGGTGAAACTGACGGAAGAAGAGCAGGCCTTTCTTGACGGTCCAACCGAAGAACTCTGCGCGATGGTCAGCGACTGGCAGATCGGCCAGGCCATGGACCTGCCGCCCGAAGCCTGGGCCCATATCAAGGAACATGGTTTCTTCGCCCTGATCATTCCGAAGGAATACGGCGGCAAGGGATTTTCCGCCTATGCCCACTCCCAGGTGGCGATGAAACTGGCCACCCGCAGTGGCGACCTGGCGTCCACCGTGATGGTCCCCAACTCCCTCGGCCCGGCGGAACTGCTGCTGCATTACGGCACCGATGAACAACGCAACCATTATCTGCCGCGACTGGCCCGGGGCGACGATATTCCCTGCTTCGCCCTGACCGGGCCGCTGGCCGGCTCCGATGCAGGGGCGATGCCCGACACCGGGATCATTTGCAAAGGCGAATGGCAAGGCCAGGAAACCATCGGCCTGCGCTTGAACTGGGAAAAGCGCTACATCACCCTCGGCCCCGTCGCCACCCTCCTCGGCCTGGCCTTCAAAGCCTACGATCCGGAGCACCTGTTGGGTGAAGAAGAGGACCTGGGGATCAGCCTGGCGCTGATCCCGACGGATACGCCCGGGGTCAATATCGGTCGCCGTCACCTGCCGCTTGGCGCCGCCTTCATGAACGGACCGAACTGGGGCAAGGACGTGTTCATCCCGCTGGACTGCCTTATCGGCGGCCAGGCCATGCTCGGCAAGGGCTGGATGATGCTGATGAATTGCCTGTCGGTCGGGCGCTCGATTTCCCTGCCGGCGGTAGGGACCGGCGCGGCGAAGTTCACCAGCCTGGTCACCGGCCAGTACACCCAGGTAAGGGAACAATTCAACGTGCCGTTGTCCGCCTTCGAGGGCATCCAGGAAGCCATGGCACGGATCGGCGGCAACGCCTGGTTGATGGACGCGGCACGCATGCTGACCGCCAACGCGGTGGACCTCGGCGAAAAGCCTTCGGTGCTCTCGGCCATCCTCAAGTACCACCTGACCGAGCGCGGTCGCGAGTGCATCAGCCACGCCATGGACGTACACGGCGGCAAGGGCATCATCATGGGGCCGAACAACTACCTGGGCCGCAGCTGGCAAGGCGCGCCGATCTTCATCACGGTCGAAGGCGCGAATATCCTCTCGCGCAACCTGATGATCTTCGGCCAGGGGGCGATTCGCTGCCATCCGTTCGTATTGAAGGAAATGGCCCTGGCAACCCGAGAAGACAAAGACCAGGCATTGGTCGAGTTCGACGGATTGCTGCTCAAGCACATCGGTTTTGCCATCGGTAACGCCGCCAGCACCCTGGTCCTGAACCTCGGCCTGGGGCACTTCGACAACGTGCCGGGCAATGCCCTGAGCCAAGGGTATTTCCGTGCTCTCAACCGGCAGGCGGCGGCATTCGCCTTGCTGGCGGACCTGAGCATGATGCTGCTGGGTGGCGAACTCAAACGTCGCGAACGCCTGTCGGCCCGCCTGGGCGATGTATTGAGCAACCTTTACCTGGCCTCGGCGGCGCTCAAGCGCTATCACGACCTTGGCTCGCCAGACCATATGGCGCCGCTGTTTCGCTGGGCCATGGAGGAAAGCCTGGGTCAATCGGAGCGGGCATTGGACGAACTGCTGGTCAACTTCCCGAATCGGCTGCTGGGCGGCCTCTTGCGAGTGGTGGTGTTTCCTTTCGGCCGCCGTCACAAGGGACCGAGCGACAGGCTGGACGCCGAGGTGGCGGCCGTTATCGGCCGCGCCAAAGGCGATCCTACCCTGGAAGAGCTGCTTCAAGGCTGTTATCGCCCGCAGTCGGAAGAAGATCCGGTGGGTGCACTGCAACATGCCGCTGACCTACTGGCCGCCGCTCAACCGCTGCACAAAAAACTCCATGGAGCGCTCAAGCAGGGCCAACTCAACCCGGCGCCCGGCGAGCACCTCATCGATGCCGCCCTGGAAGCGGGGGTCCTGCAAGCCGGTGAGGCGCAGACCCTGCGCGCAGCCGAAGCGGCACGCCGCAAGGTCATCGACGTCGATGATTTCGACAAGGAGGAACTGACGCTCGCCGAGGCCAAGGTCCGGTGATCCTGACAGCGATCTGATCGATAGCATGTAAAAGCGGGCGCAGGGGCTTTATACTCCTGCGCCCGTTTTGCTCTTGAGGACTTATCTCGTGTCCAACGTCGTTGCCGATCACCTCGTCTTGCTTGACCACTTGCGCAGCATCCTGGTCGCCGTGGGTGAGGCCGAACAGGTTCCCGAAGAAAGCCATGCGCTGTTCCTGGAGCGCTTTGACGAATTGCGCGCGCAACTGCCGGTCGACCCGATCGAGAGCCAGTACCTGGGCCAGGACCTGCTGTGCCAGGTGATCGTGCGTTATCCACAGATCGCCCACTTGGTGCCTCGCGACCTGCTGTGGTATTTCGGCGGCGATTGCCTGCACTACATGCCCGACGAAGAAATCAACCTGTACCAGGCCCTTGAGGAGCGTCGTTTCGAAGCCGAGCAAAACGACGAGCCGTTCGACTGGAACCAGGAAAAACAATTGCTGGCCATGTCGGATCAGGACAGTAAGCACTGACTTCTGCGTCGCCTGTTGCAGGCAGATGGGCATACTTGTGCTGGAGACGGCCATATGTGGGCGAGGCTTGCCTCGCATTCTTCATCCTCCGAGGTGCCCCGCCACCTTCAGGAGCGAAGCGCTTCATTGATTTCCTCAATCGCAAAACCAACTTCATGGCCGGCACGAATCAACTCAGCAAACCGCAACATCACCGGGAAGCCGACGTCGTGGGCCAACGCATTAGTCATCAATTCCCGTATCGGTCCGTCAAGTTCTGCTTCGACAGTTGAAGAACATGTCTGGCCGGTGAACAAGGTAAGAAGGGAAGAGACACTATGGCCTGAGGTATTTTCATCGACACTCAAAATTTCCCCTAACACCATCCCCAATGTTCCGGCAGGATGCTGCTCTGGACGGCGCCATGCCTTGAGTTCAATCGACTCTCGCTGCACCCTCTCCAAGTATCGCCGAATCTTCCCAGGAATAGTCGCAGCCGCTTTGGGACGGTTATAGTACTCGCGATTAGCTAAACTTGCGGCATCTCTGACCACCTTCCAGATCACTGACCAGAGCTGCGCGACACTGTAGGTTTCCAGTGCGGAGCGCAAGGTACTTTTAATTTCCTCCTGATCTTTTTCAAAGAGTTCATGGTTGTACAGTGCGCATTCGGTAACCAAATAGCTCATGACATCGGCGACTGCATAATCAAGCCAAAGATTGAAGAGTCCTTCAGCGTCCGTATACACCCTGTCCAGCAGGCTCCGAATGACCTCGTCCGCACCTCTTGAATTGGAGTCCGACGCCAAACGGTAAACCACTTGGTCCCTGATCATCCAAATCTCGTCGCCTTCCCAATAGTAGGTGCCAGGCTTGGCTCTACTGGGATCATCAAGGACCAGCCCAGCCTCTCGCAACTGCTGCACAAAGTCACCGACGTACCGAGGCGCAAGTCCTCGGCAGTCACCTACTGTGAAGCCGCCATTGGTCAATCTCGGCGTAATGGCCCTGTCCAATGCCAACAGGAGAAGCACCTGCCTATCCGCGATAGCTGAGTAGTCCACAGTTCGGATTGACTGCTTGCGGACATATTCCGTCAGCTGCCGCTCAAGCTCCGCTGCCTTCGCCTTTTGCGCTTCCAACGCAACAGCATCCTGATCTTTCTGACACGACGTACAAAGTTTGATAGATGGCTGAGGGTGCTTTTTAGCTTGGGAGCGATTATTAATCTCGACCAATCCTGCACATTCTGGACAGACCTGATTCTCATCGAATGCGTTGCAACGTTGCCGTATGAAACTGGCAAGCGTAACGCCCTGCCCCATTTCGATAATGCCCTCCAGAGCACTAACCTTTTCAAGGTATTGCCCTGACTCATCGATTGCCCAATAGCGCTCAATCAACTCAATTTCTTTACGGTCTTCCGTCAGTAGTTGTAGCTTGATTGCCATATAAACAGTCCTATTTTACTTTTGGTTACTTCTTATTTCTCTCGCTGATTTATTTGCGCTCATCACTAAATACAATTGCGGTGGCATCCTCAACTTTGTTGATGGCTTTCGTTGTTCGACGGTCCTCCAGCAATGTCCTGGGCAGCACAAACCCTTCAAAACTGCGCTGGGTAATCGGGTTGTCGGCCTTCTCCGCTCCAATCCGATAACGCATCAACCCATCGGCGACAGCAAAAGTCAGGTCCACGCTGGTATCGGTTCTTCCATTGAGGTGCCCGCGGCTGAGCAGTCGAAACAGTGACCACGGTCCGCGATAGCTCATGCTGGCGGTGTTGCCGGTGCTGTGCACCAGGGTCAACTGGCTACCGTTGGTGTTGCCCTGACTGTTGGGCCACACCAGTCCCGTGCGTTGCGGCGCGCCGTGCTGATAGGGGATCAGTTGGCCGTCGACGCTGAGCATGCTGCTCAGGCGAGTCGCGCTCAGGGCTAGAGGTTCGATAGTAAGCTGTACTGCCAGATGGCCGCGATGGTTGAAGAAGGTGTCACGGATGCGCTCCGCCTTCTTGAGCTGTTCCAGTACGTCGCTGCGCACGAGGTAGCCACCGAGGCTGTCGGAGTACAGGGCATCGAGATTGTCTTTGAGAAACACGTTCAAGTACTGATCATGGAACTGCTGCAGACGCCCTTGTGGGCCGAAGAAAGCTTCGAAGTCCTCCAGCGAGGCGTCCTCACCGCTGACCTTGAATGGGTAGCGACCCGCCAAGCGCTCACGGTAGAAGCTGTAGATTTCATTGTCCCAGCGTTTTTCCAGTTCGCGTAAGGCGGCAATCACCAGTACCTGGGAGGTCTGGTCGGCGAGTTTCTTGACGTGCTGGTTCAGCGGTTCGGGCAGGCCCACGGCGACGCGTTGCAGGTTGGCAATCGGGTCAGCACCGTCCAGGGAGAAGCGGTTGAGTACGGTTTTGAGCGCCGCCTTGCCGGGATCGGGGTTGCCGTGCACGGCTTTGGCGTAATCGTAGACGGCGCTAACTGAGCGCAGAGTTTCCTCGTAATAGGACGGTTGCTCGCCTCGCGCAGAGATCAATTCCGCCAGGCTGGAGAACGCGCGCCGGATGCCAGCGGCCTGCTGTTGGCCGTCCGAAACCTTGTCCAGCGCCAACGGAGCTTGTCCTTCGGCCAAAGGCACGGCCGGGTAGATCACACTGTTGTCGCGCAGGGTTTCCAATAGGCGCCGCAACGGTGCGGCCGGGCCGGTGACCTGTTCCAACACCGCCACGCCGTGGCTGAGATCGTCGAAGTCAGTCACCGTGAACTGATTCAGCGCCCGCCGCCAGCTGTCGACGTAGTCGGCGCTGTACAGGGCACGGATACGTTGGGTCAGCACTTTGCGGTCTTCATCGGAGTAGTCCAGGCGTTGCCGTTCGCCGAGCACCCACAGGTCGATCATCGCAAGTTCGATGATGCCCTCGGTGCCGGGTTCGAAGTAGTCCTTGAAGCCCCTGGCAGTGAGCAGTGGCGGCAACTGCAGGCCGCTGCCCGCTTGATCGGTGTTGAGCGGGCGGTAGACGATATCGAACGCCGGCCCCACTTCGTTGCGCAGGTCCAGTGGGCGATGCAAACGCTCCAGGGCATCCTGTTTCAGGCCCATGTAGACCCGCTCGGCCATGGGCAACTGGTGCAATTGCTGCTGCACCTGGGCAATGCGTTCACGGTAGTGCGGCAGGTCGGCATCGGCGTATTTCAGCGCGTAGCCCAGGTGCCCCATCAAGTCGGCCTGCAACTGGCCCTGGCCAGGATAGGCGCGCTGCCATTGCTTGGCGACCCATTCTTCGACAATGGCTGAGCGGCGGTTTTGGCGTTCTTCGAGCATGCGGTAGACGCGCAAGGCCGCCAGCTGCTGATTGCTGCCGGAGGGCGCGGCGTTGATGGTATCCAGCACACCGCTGGCAATCGCCGGCAGGAAGCGTTTGGACAGCAGATTCAGATAGGCCTCATCCACCGTCGGGCCAATCGCCCTCCCCTGATACAGCCCCATATCCGACAGCAACGGCCACGCCTCACGGTAGTCGCCATACACCTGCACCGCATCGCGGATCAGATCCAGCGGGACCAACAGATTGCGACCGGTGGGGTCGACCCTGGCGTCAATGTCCCGTCCACTGAAGTCCTGGCTCTTGGCCAAGACGCTGGCAGCCTTGTCGCGGTTGATGTTGAAGTACAACTGCCAGGTGCCGATGACAACCAAACAGCCCAAGGAGGCGACGCTGAATCCGGCGATCAGCAACCGCCGCTTGCTGCGAGCCACCTTGATGTTGTCGCCCGCCAAGCCTGCTTCGGGGTAGATCACGCGCTGGAAGAGTTGCTGGGCAAAGTAGATGGCTGTGCCACCGGCTGGTTTGACTTCGGGTGGCGGTGGCGGCAGTTGATAGGCTTGCCCTGCTTCTTTGACGAAGGCATTGCTCAGGGTGAACACGGAAGAGAAATACAGCCCGCGCACCAGCGCCGGCGTAGTGAAACGATCACTGCCGAGCATCTCACTGAGGAAGCCGAACAGGGCCGGGCGCAAGCCCGCCATCTGATGCATCAGCGCCTGCAAGCGATCACGCTCATCCAATGTGCGCGACTCCCTGGTGCTGTTGAAAACCTGTTCGCTCAGGCAGACGACAAAGGTCTGGTATTGGCGCGTCAGTTCCGCCAGCCAGGCATCAAAATCATCCACCGCGTCCAAGCTGAAGGTGAAGCCCAGCAGGTCTTCACGCCCGCTGAGTGACAACCGGGCGAAGAATTCTTCAAAGCCTTCCAGCAGGTCGAACTTGCTCAGCGTCACGTACACCGGCAAGCGCGTGCCCAATTGCCGCGTCAGCTCAAACAGCCGGGTGCGCAGCAGGTTGGCGTGAGCCTTGCGCTGCTCGGGACGCTGCGCCAACAAGACCTGCACATCGATCACCAGGACCACGCCGTTCAACGCTCGACGGCTGCGGTTGCGCGTCAGCCAGTCGAGCAGGTGCGACCAAAGGCGCGCATCGGTGCCGGTGGGCAGAACCGGTTTGACCTTGCCCTGTTGCCCGACGCTTTCAGCCGGTGAGTCCGGATGGCTGAGGAACTCACCCGGAGGGTCGATCAACACCGCCTCATCACCGATCCACCAATCCACCGGATAGGCCAGTTGCTCTTCTTGATGAGCCCTCACTCCGGCCTTGGTCACATGGGATAAAGCAAAGCTCTGGTTGGAGCGGGTGATCAGGCTGGTCTTGCCGGCATTTTCCTCGCCCAGCATCAGGTACCACGGCAGTTGATAGAGCGAACGGCGGCGCTCCATATTGTTGAGCAAATTGCCCAGGCTACGGTCCAGCGCCCGCTCCTGCGCCTCGATATAAGGCAGACAGGGATCGGCTTGCACCGCGGCCTCGTGTTGGCGCTCAACCTGCAGAAGCTGGTAACGATTGCGCACCCGCCACGCCCAGATCAGCAGTGGCACCACCAGCACCACGACACTGGCCGAGACGCGCATCGCCAGGTCACTCAGCGGCTGATGCTCGCGCCAGGTCCACTGCGGGCCCAGCCACCAGATGGCGATCAACAAAAACACCACGCCCAGCAGCACCAGTACCGGCACCGCCTGGTTGAACTGACGCAGCACCGGCGAGCCCCAGCGGTTGAGGTAACCCCAGACCATCCCCATAAATCGCTCCTACTCCTTAACCGCTTTAATCAAATGACTGTCGTCGATGGGTTGCGCCACTTTCCGATACAGCTCCGGCTCCCATCCCTGCGCCGTGGTCTTGCGCATCAGCCGCGCTACGTTGGCGTACAGGTCGTCCGCCAGCCACGACAGGCCACGCGAGGCCAACAGGTCGGCGGCAATCACGGTGGCGTAGCAGCGCTGGCGCGGGGCGTCATGGGTGGCATGCAGTTCCTGCAGGCGCAGCAGCACCACTTCCACACCTTCAGTGTTGAGCTGACTGGCCAGTTCGTCGCGCAGGCTGGCGTACTCCTGCACCGGGCTGCCGGTGGTTTGCGCCTGATCGGCGCCGCTGATCCAGGCCTGGGTTTGCGCATCCACGAACGGCGTACCGTCGCTGAAGCACAGCTCCAGCAGGGCCGGCAGGCGGCAGACAAACCGCTCGCAGGTCTGGCGGATGGCGTCGGCCACTTGCTCCATCGCAAGGCGCGAGGCGACGTGGGCGGCCAGGTAGCTGCCGCGCAGCCAGTACGGTGAAGCGCAGACACTTTTTTCGAGGCGCAGCAGCAGGTTCGGGTCCATAGCGTTATGGTTCAACGCATCTTGGTAACCATCGACAATATCCTTGGGCACGGCCGTCAATTCGGTACGACGGTCGCGAGTGATGAGAGGTGCAGTGCGCAAATGCGACCATAGGCCGTAGCGTCGTAACTGGTAGCCGGTGGGATCGTAGGGGTCCTGCTGATTGATCTGCTCGGCCATGTTCAATACGGCGCGGCGTTGTTCACGCTCGTTGCTGGGCGCTTGCGGTTTGGGGCTGGGGAAAAAAGCTGACTCCAGTACGCTGCCGGAGGTGGCCGTACGGACAGGCGCGGTCGGAATAACCGGCTCGCTGTATTTGTCCAGCTGGCGTTGCAACGCATCCAGCGGCGCCGGATCGAGCTTGGCGCTTTCGACACAGCGTTGCAGCTCGGCCAGGGCCAATCCTGCCGCGGCTTGATAGGCAGGCGCAAAGCTGTTGCGCTCCAGGGTCGGCAACACCTGCCCAAGGTCAGCCAGTAAACGCTGCACCAGCTTGCGCTTGTTCAGATATCCCGTCGGGCCGGGTTTGGGGTAGGCACTGTCCCAATACAGTTCGACCATGCCGGCTATCAAGCTCAGGGCATCGGCCCAGCGCGCCCATTGCCGGGTACGCAGCCATACCACTTGCAGGTGGGCGACGATCCGCCAGTGCTTGCACTGGGTGCAGAGGTACTCGCGGGAGGCTTCGTCGATATACGCCCAGTCGATATCGCCCTCGCGCAGGCCACCGAGCTTGACCATTTCCTGGTCGATGGCCTGGTAGGTTTCATCCTCAACATCAAAATGGCCGGCGGCTTGCTCGGGATCGATGGGCGTCAACAGCAGCTTGACGGTGTCCGCCGGCACGTCGATCACCAGCGACATACTTGGCGCTCCTGCTCGATCAGTTCGCCCAGCCCTTGAGCGTCGAATACCAGGCCGTGCAGCCTGGGGTAGTCGCTTTGAAGCCTCAGGCGTTGGCCGCCGCCCATGTTGCGCAACAAGGCAATGGCCTGTAACCCACGTCCGGCATCCACTACCAAGCCGGCATCGTCCAGCACTTGCCACTGATAGGCCTCGGAAACCGGGCGCTCGTCCTTGAACAGCTGAATGCGAATCTTGTTGGGCTTGGCCGGTTCATCCAACACCAATTGCAGGCGGGAAATTTGCGATTCGCAGCTGATGGCCAGGTACGGCCGAGGCGGCAACGCCCCCAGGGCCGGGGCAGAAATCACCAGCCGCTGTAGCCGGTCGTTGTCCGGCTCCGGAAATGACGACAGCCGGAAACGCTGATCCTCGGGTGGACGCTTGACTTCATTGCGTTGGACCAGATCGACAATCGGCAGTACCCGGCCCAGGGCACGTGGTGTCGCTGGTGCGTGATGAATGGGCGTACCGGCGGCCAAATCAAAACACTCCAGCCGCTTCAAGGGCGAGACGATGGAGGGGCAATCTTGCGTCGCCGCTTGCACATCCATTACAGCCACCAAAGTCAGACAAACTCCCCATTCCCACCCTCGCCTTCCGTCGCGCATCAACACCTCCTGAAATGCCTCATCGAGATCCAAATCAGACATTGTTTCTTAAGTTTTCGAACTAACGATTTTTAGCATGCGAGTTCAACGATTAACTCCAAGAGAATCTCCCGAGTTCAATGGAGAGGCAAGTAAAAGACGAACAACACACCACAAAATCCGAATATGAAGAAGCGTCTGTCAGATGTTTCTATAACCACCGTAGGAACAATGTAAGCATGTACAACTACCCATCCAGTTTCCTACGAAACGCGTCCATATCGCCCTACATGACAAATATTGCAATAGCCAGTTCTAATGCGCGGACCTTACGAAAAAGGATATTTCCCATGTCGAAAACTCAGGGGTCTGTCGCACCCAAAGAACGTATCAACATCAAATACGTCCCGGCCACGGGCGACCAACAGGCTGAAGTTGAGTTACCGCTGAAATTATTAATCACCGGCGACTTCAAAGGCCACGGCGAACCGGATGCGCTGGAAGATCGACAGTCCACTCGGATCGACAAAGACACCTTTAATGAAGTGCTCGCCAAAGCCGAAGTCGCCTTGGACATGGCTGTTCCGTCTGTGCTGAACAACGACCAGGGCACCGATTTGAACGTGCAACTGCAATTCAAAAACATCAACGACTTCGGCCCCGACGCCATCGCCCGCCAAGTACCGGAATTGAATAAGTTGTTGGAATTACGCGAAGCCCTGATTGCACTCAAAGGCCCGATGGGCAATGTCCCGGCCTTTCGCAAACACCTGCAAAGTCTGCTGACCGATGAAACCGCCCGCCAACGTCTGGCCAGCGAACTGAATCTGGTGCTCGACGCGCCCCACAACTGATTGAACGCCTCTCTCAACGGAGTACTCCCCATGCCCATGGAAAGCGCCGCCGCCCACGAATTAGTGGCTGACGAATCGCCGTCGTTGCTCGACCAACTGCTGGCCAACACCACGATCCGCCCGTCCCAGGAAGGTTACGCCGTTGCCCGCCAAGGCGTGGCCGCGTTCATCAGCGAGATCCTGCAAAGCGGCGATCACCAGCAGCCGGTCAATAAGCACCGGGTCGACCAGATGATTACTGAAATCGACCGTGCCTTGAGCAAGCAGATGGACGTAATCCTGCACCAGCCGCAGTTCCAGCAACTGGAATCGGCCTGGCGTGGGTTGAAGCTGCTGGTGGATCGCACGGATTTTCGCGAGAACATCAAGCTGGAAATGCTGCATGTCACCAAGGAAGAACTGCTAGACGACTTCGACAACGCCGGCGACATCACCCGTAGCGGCCTGTACAAGCACGCCTACACCTCCGGTTACGGCCAGTTCGGTGGCGAGCCGATCGCGGCGATGATCGGCAACTACACCTTCGGCCCGTCGTCCCCGGACATGAAGCTGTTGAGCTACGTCGCCTCAGTAGGTGCCATGGCCCATGCGCCGTTCGTAATGGCTGCCGGCCCTGAGTTCTTCAACCTCAAGAGCTATCAGGATCTGCCGTCGCTCAAGGAAGTCAGCGATATTTTTGAAGGCCCCGGCCACACCAAATGGCGCAGCCTGCGCGAGATGGAAGACTCCAAATACATTGCCGCAACGCTGCCGCGCTTTTTGCTGCGCTCGCCGTACGACGGGCTGGAGAACCCGATTCGCAGCTTCGGCTACAACGAAGCCGTCGATGGTAACCACGATAACTACCTATGGGGCAACACCGCGTTCCTGATGGCCTCACGCATCACCGACAGCTTCGCCCGCTACCGCTGGTGCCCGAATATCATCGGCCCACAATCCGGCGGCGCGGTGGACGACTTGCCGGTGCACCTGTACGAGTCCCTCGGCCAGTTGCAGGCCAAGATCCCCACCGAAGTGCTGATTTCCGACCGCAAGGAATTCGAGCTGGCCGAAGCCGGTTTCATCCCGCTGACCATGCGCAAGGACAGCGACAACGCGGCGTTCTTCTCCGCCAACTCGGTGCAAAAACCGAAGAACTTCCCCAAGACCCGCGAAGGCCAGGAAGCCCAGACCAACTACAAGCTTGGCACCCAGTTGCCGTACCTGTTTATCGTTAATCGCCTGGCCCACTACATCAAGGTGCTGCAGCGCGAACAGATCGGCAGTTGGAAGGAGCGCCAGGATCTGGAGCGCGAACTCAACACCTGGCTCAAGCAGTACATCGCCGATCAGGAAAACCCCTCCTCCGATGTACGCAGCCGTCGCCCCTTGCGCGCCGCGCAAATTATCGTACAGGACGTGGCCGGCGATCCGGGCTGGTACCAGGTGTCGTTGGCGGTGCGCCCACACTTCAAGTACATGGGCGCCAACTTCGAGATCTCCCTGGTCGGTCGGCTGGACACTCAATAAGTGGGCAGCAGCCTGTTCGAACGCCTGGAACCCGACGCACCGCGCTACCGCCCAGGCCGCGCGGATGAGCAGGCGCGCCAGCGCGTCCAGGCGATCAAACGCCACTTGGAACAGGTGCTCAACTCACGTCAGGGCTGCTCGCAAAGCAGCCCTGAACTGGGCCTGCGCGATTTCAACGGCGTCACCCAGGCCAGCAGTGATCTGGTGGTGGCCATCAGCGCCGATATCCGGCGCTCAGTGGAGGCGTTTGAACCGCGCATCAAGGTCACGGGCGTGCGCTATCAGCCCGATCCGGACCTGCCGCTGGAGCTGAACTTTCGCCTCGATTGCCAGGTGCGAGTCAACCACAAGGAAGAACTGGTGCAGATCGAGGTGGCCATGCACGGCCACGACGGCTACACCCGAGTGAGATGAAAATGCAATGGACTTGAAACAACGCTTTGCCGAGGAGCTGCGTTACCTGCGCGAACTCGGCCGCGAGTTTGCAGAGGACAACCCGCAGCTGGCGCAGTTTCTCGGCGATCGGGCCGGCGACCCGGACGTGGAGCGGCTGCTGGAAGGCTTTGCCTTCCTCACCGCCAAGCTGGGCATGAAGATCGACGATGATCTGCCGGAACTGACCCATCCGCTGTTGCAGATGCTCTGGCCCAACTACCTGCGGCCCTTGCCCAGCGCGACCATCATTCGCTTCACACCGTTACCCGACGCGATCAGCCAGCACCAGGTGATTCCCAAAGGCACGCCGTTGTTCGCCAAACCGGTAGATGGCATCTCCTGCCAGTTCCGCACCTGCACCGACGTCAACCTGTACCCGTTGGCCTTGCAAGAAGTCAGCGATGCCCACAGCCGTGAGGCCTCGGTGATGCGCATCGACCTCAAGGTGTTGACCGAGCAGCCGCTGACCAGCATGGCCTGTGACCAGTTGGACTTCCACTTGGGCGGCGATAACGCCACCGCGCTGACCTTGTACCTGTGGCTTGCCCATTATCTGGACAGCGTCACGCTGCACATCGATGACCAAAGTTATCGCCTGTCGGCCAAGAATATCGGCTTCCCCGGCTTCACCCCCGAGGAGGCCCTGCTGCCCTATCCGCGCAATGTGTTCGACGGCTACCGCATCCTGCAGGAGTACTTTGTGTTCCCGCAGCGGTACCACTTTTTCAGTCTGAACCGCCTGGCTCACGTTTGGCCGGATGTCAGCGCCACCACCCTGCGTTTCGAGTTTCAGTTCAGCCGGCCCATGCCGCCCGATATCCGCCTGCGTACCAGCGACTTGCACCTGTACTGCGCGCCGGCGGTCAACCTGTTCCGCCATGATGCCAGCCCGATTGCGCTGGACGGGCGCAGCCTGGAACGACGTATCAGCCCCAGCGGCGACCGCCCAGAGGCTTACGAAATTTTCAGTGTCGATCAGGTCGCCGGTTGGGACGCCGCCAACAAGGAGCGCAAGGGCGATCCGTTGCGGCGCTTTACCCCGTTCGAGTCGTTCCAGCACGAGATCGAACATGCGCGGGGCCGCACCGCGCTGTACTTTCGCACGCATATCGAAGAATCCCATGGCCGCGAGGGCTTGCGTCATCGCATCGCTTTTGTGCGCAGCGATGAAAGCTTCTACATCGGCGAACATGAAACAGCGTCCATCGAACTGACCTGCAGCAACCGCGATCTACCCCAACTTTTGGGCGTGGGGGATGTATCACTGTCTACCGAAGTCACGCCGTCGTTTGCCACCTACACCAACCTGATCGCACCGACTCGCAGCTACCGGCCCGTGCTGGACAGCAGCCTGCACTGGACGCTGATTTCCAACCTGTCGCTGAACTACCTGTCGCTGCTGTCGGCCGAGCCGCTCAAGGCGGTGATCCGTGCCTATGACTTCGCCGCGTTACACGACCTGCAACAAGCCCGCGCCACGCGCAAGCGCCTCAATGGCATCCACGAGGCCGTGACCACGCCCATCGACTGGCTGATGAAGGGCCAGCCGGTGCGCGGCCTGCAGACCTGCTTGCAACTGGACCAGGACGCCTTTCTCTGCGAGGGCGAGCTGTACCTGTTCGCCAGTGTGCTTTCGCACTTCTTCGCCCTGTACGCGAGCATCAATTCCTTCCATCGCCTGGAAGTGATCAATACCACCAACAACGAGCGTTATGAATGGCCACTGTTGACCGGCAGACAACCCGTGATCTAGCCGATGTGCTGCTTGCCGACGCGCGGAACTATTCGTTTCACCGTCTGCTGGAGCATTTGCACGCTTTGCATGGCGATGACCTGGAAGCGCAGCCCTTGAGTGCGGCGGCGCGCCGCCGTGTGCGCCTGCAAAGCCATGCGGGCTTGGGCTTTCCAGCCTCCGACATTGTCGAGGCGGCACGCCTTGAGGAGGACCGCGAAGAAGTACGCTATCGCTTGCAGACGAGCTTCTTTGGCCTGCACGGCACCGACTCGCCGCTGCCCGGCTATTACCTGGATCGCCTGGCCTATGAACAGGCCCAGGAGCGCGGGATTCGCCCGGCGTTCATGGATTTTTTCAATCACCGCTTGCTGACCCTGTTGCATCACAGTTGGCGTAAGTACCGCTACTACATTCGCTTCCAGGCCGAAGCCAGCGACCGTTTTTCGCGTTATGTGTTTTCCCTGATCGGGTTGAACGACAACGACCTGCGTGGCGCGACGCCGCTGCCATGGGGCCGGTTGTTGAGCTTTGCCGGCTTGATCGCCAGCCGCAGCCGCTCGCCTTCGGTGGTGTCCGGCATCGTCGAACATTGTTTCGACCTGCACGGCGTGTACATCCGTGAATTCGAGGCGCGTTCGGTGAGCTTGCCGCAGCGTCAGCGCATGGCGTTGGGCAAGGCCAACGGCACCTTGGGCAACGACTTTGTGGTGGGTGACCGCAGCAAGACCCGCGCCAGCAAGTTCACCCTGGTGATTCCCAACCTGACCCAGGCACGCTTTCGGCAGTTTTTGCCCAGCGGCGAGCAGTTCGGACGGCTGCGCCAATTGATGGATTTTCTGCTGCGTGACGTCACCGCCTACGACTTGGAACTGGGCCTGCGCGACGAGGATGTACCGCCGTTCAACCTGCAACGCGACAGTGGCACCCACCTGGGCTGGACCAGCTTTATCGAACATCAGGAACAACGTCATCCCGCCGTGGTGCGGATTCGGGGGCGCGCATGAAGTTGACGCTGGTTATCAATAACCCTGCGCAGTTGCTGCACGGGTATCTGCCCGGTCATCAATTTGGCCCACAGGGCGGCAGCATCGGTAGTGCCGCGGTGGACTGGCGCCTGGAGGATCGCCACAACAGCGTGCGCCCCAACCACTGCGACATCCGCGTTGTCGAAGGACGGTTCTGCGTGATCGACCGCAGCGGTAGAACCTACGTCAACGGTCACGATCTGCCGCTTGAGCGTCATGCTGCAATAAGCCTCAACGACGGTGATCGGTTGCAGATTGGTGCGTATCAGGTCGCGGTTCAGCTGGGTGAGCACGCCTCAGGACAGCGTTCGCTCGACGAGCTGCTCGGCGACCACCCTGAGGGCATGCAAGTGTGGCACCAAAAAGACGTGCCAAGTATGCCGCCGACTGATAGGCGACCTGCCACTTGCCCGGAATTCGAGCGCCTTTGCCAATCCGTGGATTTGACGGAGCAAGGCGATCCGCTGCGAGCGATGAGTACGGCAGAGCCACCAAAACCGCCGGCTGACATTTGCACGGCTGTACCCAAGAGCACCATCAGCCTGTTCAGCAGCCTGCGCCTGAGCACGTTGTTGCTGGCCTGCCTCACCCTCGGCGGCTGCACCATGCTCGGCAAAATCGGCCAGGTCATCTGGAGCCCCTCCATCCCGGTCGGCGGCCCCGACGATCAGCCCAGTCGCTACTCCCTGAGCCTGCACGCCAGCGACGACGTCAACCCACGCCTGACCAGCACCGGCACCGCACCGGATGAAGACGCGAGCCGTTCGCCTTACACCCTCAACGTGCAGGCCGCCAGCCCGCAGACGCTGACGGACAAAGTGCAAACCCTGCTCAATTACCTCTACGAAAACGTGCCGGCCCAGTCGCCACTGAGCGAAGAACCAGCGCCCGTCGTGCCGATGTCGCCCGTAGAAGACACGCTGCTGGGCGACTACGACGCCCAGGGCGTGCGCCTGACCACCCCTTGGGGCAACCCGGCCATGCAGCATGTCGCCACGCCCATCGCCTTCAAGGTTTTACAGTTGACCGACGATTCGCTGCTGGTCAACGCAAGTCCCCAAGCCATGGCCGAGGACCTGAAAAAGACCTTGGGCAGCACCTACATCCGCGCCGACGACTACCTGCTCCAGCCCGGCCAATTCAAGTTCGTCGACCTGCGCGCACTGGATGAAGACACCCGCTTTATCGCGGTGATCGCCAACTACCACAGCAGCGAGGTCGGCCAGTGGAAACAGGGTCTGCGCGTCGAGCCCAAGGGCCGCCAGTACGCCGTGCTGGTGCAGTTGGATGCCGCCCAGGTCAGCCTCAAAGGAGAAACCCGATGACGCCCTTTTCAGTCGCTTTTGCCCCGAGTAATTACCAATGAGTTCACGCAACCCCGTCATCTGGCATGAAGGTCTGTTCGTCAAACCCCAGCACTTCCAGCAACAGGCCCGCGCCGCCGAAGCCGCGGTGCATCAGCGCGTCCACAGCCTGAACGACGCCCTCTATGGCTTCAGCGAGCTGGCGTTGAACGACGAATACCTGAGCTTCGGCAAGGTCGCCATTACCCGGGCACGCGGAATCATGCCCGATGGCAGCGTCTTCGACATTCCCCACGACCTGGCACCGCCCTCTCCGCTGGAAATCGCTGACAGCAGCGCAGTCGGCCAAATCGTCTACCTGGCGCTGCCGCTGCGCTCCAGCGGCGCACTCGAAGTGCGCTGGCCCGACCAGTACGGCAACAGCCGCTACATCGCCTGCCGGGAAGAAGTTCGTGACACCCACAGCGATGACGGCGATCAGGTGGGTATGGACCTGGCCGTACCCAACCTGCAACTGATGCTTGAACGCAGCGACCGCAGTGCCTTCACTGGCATCGCCCTGGGCAAGATCAAAGACAAACGTCCGGACGGCAGCCTGGTGATGGACGAGCATTTCTACCCCACCAGCCTGTCCCTGCAGGCGGTGCCGGCGCTGCACCGCTACCTCGGTGAGGTGGCCGGGTTGATGCGCGAGCGGGCTAAAAATCTAGCCCAGCGTATTGGTTCACCGGGTCAGTCGGGGGTGGCTGACGTCACCGACTTCAACCTGCTGCAAACCCTCAACCGCTTGTTCCCGCTGTTCCAGCACCTGGCCCGCCAACGTCAGGTTCACCCGGAACGGCTGTACATCGCACTGGCCCAGGCCTGCGGCGAACTGGTGACCTTCACCGATGAAGGCCACCTGCCCCAGGAATACCCGGCCTACCAGCACGACAACCTGCGCGAATCCTTCCAGCTTCTGGAACACACCCTGCGCCGTGCCTTGGGCACCGTGCTGCAACCGCGCGCGGTTTCGCTGCCGATTGTCGTTCAACAGTACGGCGTACGCACCGCTGCGTTGAACGACAAGCGCCTGCTGGACAACGCCGAATTCATCCTCGCCGTGCGGGCCGAACTGCCGGCGGAGACCCTGCGCCAGCAACTGCCCAAGCAGATCAAGATCAGCTCCACCGAAGGTTTGGAGCAACTGGTCAGCCTGCAACTGCCGGGCATTCCGCTGCTGCCGCTGCCGGTGGCGCCACGGCACCTGCCGTTCCATGCCGGATTCAGCTATTTCGAACTTGACCGCCATCACCCTGCCTGGCTAAGCCTGAGCAGTGGTAGCGGGTTTGGTTTCCATATTGCCGGCGAATTCCCGGAGCTGGAGTTGCAGTTCTGGGCGATCAGGAGTGAAAAAGATGAGTGAATCCAAACCGGCCGAAACCACACCGCCAACGGGCAACAGCGACCGGATCTTCAGCTATTTGCGACAGGCTACCGGCAGCAAGCAATCCGACCCCGTAGAGGAACAGGCCAAGCCCAAGCCCGAACCGCTGCTCGCAGACCCTGAGTTCGACATGCGCGGCCTGGCCTGGAACCCACTTTGCGATGCGGCTACACCCCTGATCGGCCTGGCCATCCGCCTGCGTCGCCTGGACTCGCACAATGACGTGCCCACGCTGTACCGAAGCGTCAGCAACCAGATCACCACGATCATGGAAGAAGTCAGCCAGCTCGACTACGACGCCGGCATGCTCAAGGCCTACTCCTACAGCCTGTGCCTGTTACTGGACGAGGTGGTCATGCGCACGACCTGGGGCAGGCTCTCCACCTGGAGTGAACGCTCATTGCTCAGCCAGTTTCATGGGGAAACCCGAGGCGGTGAAAGGTTCTTCACCGTCATGAACAACATGATCCCCGAAGCGGCCCGGTACCAACATGTGCTGGAGTTCATGTACCAGTGTCTGATCTCCGGCCTCAAAGGCAAATACGGCGCCCATACCAAGGGCGACGACGAAATTCAGAAGATCATCGACCAACTGCACGGCCTGTTGCGCCCATTGCGTGGCGAGACACCCAAACGCCTGACCGACCCGCTGAACAACGTCGCGCCGCGCAACTACCGGATCAAACGCGCCTGGCCGCTGTGGACGCCATGGGCATTGGCCGCTGTCGTGCTGACCTGCGCCTACACGATCTATTCCATGCGCCTGAACAGCATCACCCAGGAAGTGCTCGCCTCCCTGGAACGAATTCTCAACCTGTAACCGATTTTCAGCGTGCTCATCCCGAGCGCCTGCAAAGCCATGGCCGTGTCGGCCATAACCCGCGACCCAAGGGGTCGTTCAATTGATCGCGACAAGGAGCTTGTCATGCCAACACCCGCGTACATCAGCATCCACGGCAAAACCCAGGGCCACATCACCAAGGGCGCGTTCACCGCTGAGTCGGTGGGCAACGTTTATGTCGAAGGCCACGAGGATGAAATCCTTGCACAGGCAATCGACCATCAGATCACCACGCCTACCGACCCGCAAAGCGGTCAGCCCGCCGGCCAGCGCGTGCATAAGCCGCTGATCTTCACCAGCGCCCTGAGCAAAGCCTCGCCCATGCTCTACCAGGCGCTGGCCACCGGCGAAATGCTGCCGACCGTCGAGGTCAAGTGGTTCCGTACCTCTGGGGACGGCAAACAGGAGCACTTCTTCACCACCAAACTGGAGGACGCCACCGTCGTCGAAATCAACACCGTGCTGCCCCACGCTCAGGACAGCGACAACGCTAACTACACCCAGCTGATCAAGACCAGTCTGGCTTATCGCAAGGTCAGCTGGAGCCATGTGGTGGCCGGCACCGAAGCCTCGGATGACTGGCGCAAACCGGCTTAACCGCCAACCGACACGTTTCGCCGCACAGGTTGTTGCGCGGCGGAATGTTCAGCGACTTGCTATTGATCAGAAGGTGGTTTCATGCCCCGCCAAAGTGACATGCGTTTCACCTTTGAGCCTCTGAAAGGCGATCCCTTCGAGGTGGTTTCGTTCACCCTCGAAGAAGGCCTCTCCCAGCCCTTCAAACTCGGTCTGGAACTGGCCAGCCACAACGCAGCCATCGACTTCAATCGGGTGCTCGATCTGGCGGGGCTGTTCACGATCTGGCGCGGCGAAACTCCGGTGCGTTACGTCCACGGCCTGGTCAGCTCGTTCACCCAGGGCGATACCGGCTTTCGTCGCACCCGCTACACCGCCGTGGTCGAACCGACCCTGGCGCGCTTCGGCCTGCGCTCCAACTGGCGGATTTTCCAGGGCCAGAGCGTGCCCGAGATCATCACCAGCGTGCTCGCCGAACAAAGACTGACTGACCTTGAAACCTACATCTGCTTCGACCACCAACCCCGCGAATACTGCGTGCAGGCCGGCGAAACCGACCTCGATTTCATCGCCCGCCTCGCCGCCGAAGAAGGCCTGCTCTACACCTTCGAGCACCGCGCCGACGGTCATACGCTGTGGCTCACCGACCGCGTCGGCGGCCTCGGCACCATCGGCACTCACACCGATTGCCCGGTGCTCTACCAGCCCATGAGTGGCGGTGATTCCATGGAACCGGCGTTGAACCGCTTCCACTACACCGAACAGGTACGCACCGCCGTGCAGGTGCAGCGCGACTACACCTTCACCCACCCGCGCTACAACCAGCAGCACACCGCCACCGGCAACCAGGACCTGAATAACCAGCACAAGGACTATGAACGCTACGACTACCCTGGCCGCTACAAACGCGACATCGCCGGCAAGCCTTTCACCAAAACCCGCCTGGCCGCCCTGCGCAACGACGCCAAGCTGGCACACCTGGCCGGTGACGATGCGCGCCTGCAACCGGGGCTGGCGTTCGACCTCAATGAGCATCCGCGTGAGGAGTTCAATGATCGTTGGCGCACCATCGCCGTCCAGCATGAGGGCAAACAACACTCCAGCCTGGAGGAAGAAGCCTTCGGCAGCGACAGCGGCACGACCTATGAGTTGAAGGCCACGGCCATTCGCTGGACCTCGGATTGGAAAGCCCCACTGCGTGACAAACCCTGCATCGACGGCCCACAGATCGCCACGGTGGTTGGACCACCGGGGGAAGAGATCTATTGCGATGAATGGGGCCGGGTCAAGGTGCAATTCCCGTGGGATCGCTCGGACAAGAACAACGACCAGAGTTCGTGCTGGATCCGTGTAGCTCAAGGCTGGGCCGGGGCGACCTGGGGCGCCATGGCCGTGCCTCGGGTCAATCAGGAACTGATCATCAGCTTTTTGGATGGTGACCCTGACCAGCCGATCGCCACGGGACGGACCTACCGCCAAACCAACCTGCCGCCCTACGAGCTGCCCAAACACAAGACGCGGATGACCATCAAGAGCCGCACCCATAAGGGCGAAGGCTTTAATGAATTGCGTTTTGAGGATGAGCTGGGCCAGGAGGAGGTGTTTATCCATGCCCAGAAAGATCAGAACACCGTCGTCAAGAACAACCAGACCCAATCGATTGGCGCGGACCGAAGCAGCCAGGTGGGCCAGGACGAGACCATCACCGTGGGCCGCACCCGCATGCGGGTGGTGAAGGCCAATGACGCGCTGAAAGTAGGCGGCAAAAAAAGTGACTCAGTCGCTAACGAATACACCATCGAAGTGGGCAACGCATTACGCCTGAAATGCGGCAAGACGGTGATCGAGTTGCATGCCAACGGCACCCTGAATATTACGTGCGAGAACTTCAATATCACCGGATTGAAGTCCGGCCAAATCAACACGCCCGACGGCATGCTCGACCTCAATGTGGAGGGGGGCACTGCCGCAGTTGCCGCTGACGGCCGAGATACCAGAGAACTCCAAGACGAAGCCAACAGCCACTTTCAGCAGGACTGAGGCCTTTGATGACTGATCTGTATTTCTCCAAATAAGGAACAGCTGAATGGCCAGATACCTGACTCAGGATCTCAACGTCGACCTCGGCGATGAAATGCCCGAAGACACAACACTGAATATGCTCCAGTTTCGCGGGCGGCAAACCACCTTGGTCATAGCCCGTAGCGCGCTACCGGAACATCAAACCCTAGATGACGCCTACACGTTTCAACTGGATTTACTGCACAAACGGCTCACCGCGTTGACCTGCACTGATCCCGTGAGCGGTTTTATTGGGAAAGACAAGCAAGTCGAAAGTCGTGAAGCAGCCCTCCAGTTCACGCACGGAAATCAACCTATGTACCAGCTCCAGTTGGCCTGCCAGTTGCCTGGGCAGCAACGCCTATTGGTCCTGAACTACAGCAAACACAGCGCGCTTACCGAAGCAGATATTAGCCATTGGCGCGCGATCAAAGACAGCCTGCACTTTGCCTGACCAGGCACTCAACCATTTGCATACACGCCCGTTCAGCAAGGAGCTCACACCGATGGCGCAGAACGTACACGCTGCCAGGGAAGGAGACGCGATCCTTCACCCACCACTCGCTGCCGAGCTGATGAGTGCATTGGCAGAAGCGGTGGTCTACGCCGCCGCTACCGCGCTCGTTGCGGCGGCTATCGCCGGCACCGTCGTCGCGGTTGTGGGCACGGGCGGTGCGGCGGCAGTGCTTGTCCCTGTGATTGCCGGAGCACTGGTAGGCGGCGCCAGCATGATTCCTGTTGGTGACAAGAGCATCGGTGAAGCGATTACCGACGGCTGTGATTCGCTTGCCAACAGCGTGTTCCCGGCAGAGCCATTCGGCAAGATTGAAAGCGGCTCGAAAAATACCCACGTCAACGGAAAGCCCGCAGCTCGGGCCGCAGGGCGCAGCTCCGGAGGTGGCGGCGCGGACACGGCCGAAGAGGAGTCAGAACCGTCACTTCTGGATAATGTAGGCGCAATGGCGATGTCCGCCGCGCCCATGCTCTTACCTGTGCTCGGGCTGGGCATGGCGATCTACGACATCTTCAATCCTCCTGTCACCACACCAGCAGCGCCAGGAACGGAGCCAGCAGAACAGGATAAGGTCACCTGCGAACGCCATCCCCCGATGCCCGATGCTTACATCGCGCAAGGGTCCAGCAAGGTTTTCATCAACGGGCAGCCTGCCGCCCGAGCCGGCGACAAGACCACGTGCGATGCCACCATCGACAGTGACGCCAATGTATCTCCCAACGTGCGCATAGGGGGTGAACCGCTGACCGTACGGGATATCCGTAATGGCAAAAGCAAGATTGCGCAATTCACCGGCATGGTGGCCGGCATGTTGATCTCGCGCAAAATCAAGCTTCGGCCGCGACCAAAGGGCAGCGCCAAACCGCTGCCGCGCATTCGTCCGTGCAAAGGCAACCCGGTGATTGTTTCAACCGGAAGCAAGGTGCTGGGCGGCCCCGAGGATCACGATTTCACCTTACCGGGCCTGCTTCCCATTGAATGGGTCAGGGGCTACGACAGCAACGACCTGCGCAGCGACGGCCTGTTCGGCATGGGCTGGAGCGTGCCCTACGAGGTGGAAATCCTGCGTGTGCCTCATCCCGAGGATGGCGAGTTGTGGATTTATGTCGACGAGGAAGGCACGCGCCTGGAACTGGGCCGCTTGAAAGCGGGCGATGCCTTTGTCAGCGTGCTCGACGGGTTGGCGTTCTTTCAAC
>NZ_JBHFJB010000152.1:82131-96994 GCF_057334555.1 Pseudomonas sp. AGC41 | reverse complement strand
GGCTCGCTCCCACAGTGGCTCGCACTGCGTATACAACCCTAGCCGTAAGTCACGCTTGGCCTTAAGCTGCGCGGGCCACGACGATTGCCCCGTGCGCAGAGGAGATGCCCATGCGAATTCTGTTGGTTGAAGACAACCGTGACATCCTGGCCAACCTGGCCGACTACCTGGGCCTCAAGGGCTACACGGTCGATTGCGCACAGGACGGTTTGTCAGGGCTGCACCTGGCCGCGACCGAACACTATGACTTGATCGTGCTGGATATCATGTTGCCGGGCATCGACGGCTATACGTTGTGCAAGCGCCTGCGCGAAGACGCGCGACGCGATACGCCGGTGATCATGCTCACCGCGCGGGACCAACTGGATGATCGTTTGCAGGGTTTCAAATCCGGGGCGGATGATTACCTGGTCAAGCCCTTTGCCTTGTCGGAGCTGGCGGCGCGGATCGAAGCGGTCATGCGGCGTGCCCAGGGCGGTGGCCGACGCGCGTTGCAAGTCGGCGACCTGAGCTACGACCTCGATACGTTGGAAGTGACCCGCGAAGGCAAACTGCTCAAGCTCAACCCCGTGGGCCTCAAGTTGCTGGCGGTACTGATGCAGAAAAGCCCCCACGTACTGCGGCGCGAGATCCTCGAAGAAGCCCTGTGGGGCGATGACTGCCCGGATAGCGACAGCCTGCGCAGCCATGTTCATCAATTGCGCCAGGTGATCGACAAACCGTTTGAAAAACCGTTGCTGCACACTGTGCACGGCGTCGGCTACCGGTTGGCCGAGGGCCGAGATGGAGTTTAAGCAAAGCCTTGCGCAACGGATCATCATCGCTTTTGCGCTGATGAGCGCATTGGTGGCGGGGGCGTTTGCGCTGGGCATCGTGGCAACGGTCCATCTGGTGGAAGAAAAGCTGATTTCCGCCGGGCTCGGCGGCGACCTGCAACGACTGCTGTTGATGGACAGCGTTTCCGACTGGAGTCATCGCCCGGAACCCGACCAGCTGTTCTATTTCAGCGGCGGCCCGGGGGACTTCGAACTGCCCAGGGACTTGCGTCACCTGACGCGTGGCTTTCACGAAGTATTTCGCGAACAGCTGTCCTATCACGCGATGGTAGAGATTGTTGACGGTCGGCATTACGTGCTGTTGCAGGACCAGAGCGATTTCGAGGAGCGCGAGCGGGTGCTGTTTGCCGTGGTGCTGGTGGGCTTCGTCCTCAGTCTGGCGCTCGCGGTGTTCCTGGGCTGGGTCCTGGCACGCCGGGTGATGGCGCCGGTGGTACGTCTGGCCCGTCAGGTGCGGCATCGCGACCAGTTGCTCGGGCTCGCCCCGCCATTGGCGCCGGATTATGCCGCTGATGAGGTGGGCGAGCTGGCCGTGGCGTTCGATGCCACGCTGGGCCGGTTGCGCCAGGCGCTGACCCGGGAACGTTTGTTCACCAGCGACGTAAGCCACGAACTGCGCACGCCGTTGATGATCCTCGCCACCTCCTGCGAATTGCTGCTGGAGAATCCGGCGCTGGACCAGCGTGGTCGCACCCAGGTCGAACGCATCAACCGCGCCAGCGAAGAAATGCGCGAACTGGTGCAGACCTTCCTGATGCTTGCCCGGGCCCAACGCGAGGACAACGGCATGTCGCCTCGCTCGACGCTGGGGCAGGTCGCGGAAAACCTCCTCGGGGTCTGGCGCGCGCCGATCGAATCCAAGGGCCTGACCTTGATCTTTGAACCAGGGCAAACCACCGATACGCAGTACAACGCCACGTTCCTGACGGCCGTCATGGGAAATCTGCTGCGTAACGCCTTGCATTACACCGACCAGGGCTTTATCCGCGTCTCGCTGACCGCCACTGGATTTGTCGTCGAGGACAGCGGTGTAGGCATTCCCGAGGAGAAGCGCGAGGCAATGTTCGAGCCGTTCGTGCGTGGTAACGAAAAGCGTGGCGAGGGGCTGGGGCTGGGGCTGTCACTGGTTCAACGGATCTGCGAGGACCAGGGCTGGACAGTGAGCCTAAGCACAATGGAACCCAACGGGTGCCGTTTCGAGGTGGACTTGAACTCGAAGTCCTGAGCTCGGCGGCGAAAATCGCCGGCGACCCGGGCCTGATCCTGGATCTGCCGCGCGGAGCCGGGCGTTTCTGGCCGCTGCTGGCCGAAAAAGCCGGCCGAGTGATCATCGGCGCGGGCGCTGGCAGCACAGTTGCCTCTACATCAAGCATGTATTGGTGCGCGTAACCGCAGAGGGCGGGTCGGCCAACGCCGAAGGGGCATTGCTCGATCTTGAGAAATGTCGCCAACGCCTGACTGCCCGCAGCGCGGCGTCCCATGACCTGAGCCAGCTGCGGCGCCATTCGTCGTTCCAGGATTGCGACTGGGGAAAACTCGTCTATTTTTACGAGGCGGCGTTTGGCAGCGCTATCAAAGGTTTATCTCTATGAAACTAGAAATTGCTAGAGGTTTGTTTTTAGTCGGAGCCCTGGCAGTTGCATCGCTGGCGCTGGTGGTGTGGGAGCAGCCACGCTCGCAGATCCTCAGTGCCTCCACTGTCGGCGCGCATTGCCCGGTGCCTCGAGTGGCCAAGGCCAGCGAGGCGATCCAGCCGGACGACGACCTGCTGTTGTTCATGTTCAGTTTGTCCCAGGGCATGCGACCGCAGAGTTGAGTGTCAGCAAGCCCAAACACGGCCCCGATATCTGCATGCCTCAGGCTTTGTCCGGCTTGGCCAGCAAGGTGTAGACACACGGCAGCACGAACAACGTGAACAAGGTGCCGATCGACATGCCCGTGGCGATGACCGTGCCGATGTCGAAGCGGCTTACTGCACCGGCACCGGTGGCCAGGATCAACGGCACCATGCCAAACACCATGGCGGCAGTGGTCATCAGCACCGGACGCAGGCGAATCGATGCGGCTTGTTCCACTGCGTCACGCGGGCTCAAGCCTTGTTCCTTGCGCAGCTGGTTGGCGAATTCAACGATCAGGATGCCGTGCTTGCTGATCAGTCCGATCAGAGTCACCAGCCCTACCTGCGTGTAGATGTTCATGCTCGACCAGCCGAGGAACAGCGGAATCAGTGCGCCGCAAATGGACAACGGCACCGTCACCAGGATCACCAGCGGGTCGCGGAAGCTTTCGAACTGCGCCGCCAGCACCAGGAAAATGATCGCCAGGGCCAGGCCAAAGGTGACCCACAGCGCGCTGCCTTCCTGAACGAACTGACGCGAAGCTCCGGCGTAATCAAAGGCGAACCCTGTCGGCGCTTCCTCAAGGGCTATCTGGCGAACGGTCTCGATAGCCTCGCCCATGCTTACCGTGGGAAAGCCCGAGATCGTGACGGCGTTGAGCTGCTGGAACTGGTTCAGTTGCCGCGGTCGTGCCTGGTCGCTGACCTTAATCAGTGTAGACAACGGAAGCGACTCGCCCTGGGCGTTTTTCACATAGTAGTTGTTCAGCCAGTGCGGATTGTCCCGGAACGGCCGTTCGACCTGGGCGATGACCTTGTAGCTGCGCCCTTCCAGGGTGAAGCGGTTGATCTCCGCCTCGCCCAGCAGGGTCGCCAGCGTGCCGCCGAGGTCTTGCATCGACACGCCCATCTGGGCGGCTTTGGCGCGATCGATATCCACCACGACTTCAGGCTTGTCGAACGCAAGGTCGATGTCCATGAAGGCGAACTTGCCGGACTCCAGCGCGCGCTTCTTGACCCGTTCGGCAATCTGCAGGAGCGTCGTGTAGTCCTTCGGCGAGTTGATGACGAATTCGAAGGGCAGGCCTTCTCCGGTGCCTGGCAGCGAGGGCAGGTTGAAGCCGAAGATCTGCAGGCCGGGCACGCTTTCCAGCCTGGCCTGGACTTCCGGGAGGATTTCCATCTGGGTGCGGCTGCGTTCGTTCCAGGGCTTGAGCAGGAAACCGCCGATGCCCGACTGGACGCCGTTGTAGCCGTTGATCTGGAACGAGGAGTAATACTCGGGAAACTCCTTGAAGATCGTGATGAAGTGATCGGTATAGGCGTTCAGGTAATCCAGGTTGGTGGTCTTCGGCGCGTTGGCCATCATGAAGATGATGCCCTGGTCCTCGTCGGGCGCCAGTTCGGACTTGGTGAACATGATGAGTACCGGAATCAGCAACAGCACGAGCACGGCAAACACCAGCACCACCGGCCGGGTATTGAGCGTGCCGTGAAGCATGCGCTGATAGCGGGTCTTCAGCCGCTCGAAAATCACGTCGAGCCGATGAGCCAGCCCCGAGGGGTTCTGGTCATGACGCAGCAGCATCGCGCACATCATCGGCGAGAGGGTCAGGGCGACGATTCCAGAGATCACCACCGCCCCGGCCAGGGTCAGGGCGAACTCCTTGAACAGCGCCCCCGTCAGGCCTTCGAGCAGACCGATCGGTGCATACACCGCCGCCAGCGTGATGGTCATCGAGACCACCGGCATGGCGATTTCCCGCGCGCCTTCAATCGCGGCGTCGAACGGCGTCTTGCCTTCCTCGATGTGCCGGTGGATGTTTTCCACCACTACAATGGCGTCGTCCACCACCAGGCCGATGGCCAATACCATGGCCAGCAGTGTCAGCAGGTTCATGGAATAGCCCATCAACTGCATGAAAAACATCACGCCGATCATCGACAGCGGAATGGTCACCACCGGGATGAGCACCGAGCGCAAGGCGCCGAGGAACAGGAACACCACGACGATGACGATCAGCACCGCCTCGAACAGGGTCTTCACCACTTCGTCGATGGAGGCCTGGATGAACAGGGTGGCGTCGTAGGCGATCTCGGCCTTGAGGTTGGACGGCAACTGAGCCTCCATCTCCGGCATGATCTTGCGCACTTCCTTGATGACATCGAGGGGGTTGGCGCCAGGGGTTGCCTTGATGCCGATGTACACCGAAGGGGTGCCGCCAAATGAGCTGATGGTGTCGTAGTTTTCGGCGCCCATTTCCACCCGCGCCACGTCCCGCAGCAACACGCGGCTGTCACCGTCGGTCTTGAGCGGGATGCCGGCGAAGGCCTCGGCGGATTTGAGTTCGGTGTTGGCGTTGATGCTGGTGACCACGTACTCGCCTTTCACTTCACCGGCAGCGGAGAGGAAGTTGTGCTGGCGCACGGCGTTGGTCACGTCGGCGGCGGTCAGGCCGAAGCCTGCGAGCTTGACCGGGTCCAGCCACAGGCGCATGGCGAACACCTGATTGCCAAGAATCTCCGCTTCCGCCATGCCCGGCAGCGTCGCCAGTTTGGGCTGGATGACGCGCGACAGGTAGTCGGTGATCTGCGGGTTGTTCAGCTCCTTGCTGAAGAAACTGATGTACATCAGCGCCGAGGCATCGGCTGCCTCGCGGCTGAGTACCGGGTCCTCGGCGTCCTGGGGCAGTTGATTCTTCACCTCGTTGGCCTTGGCCAGCAATTCGGTAAAGAGCCGGTCGCTGTTCGAACCGATGCGCGCGTAGACCGATATGACCGAGAAATTCTGGCGGCTGACCGAGGTCATGTAGTCGATGCCCTCGGCACTGGCCAAGCTTTGCTGCATCGGTTGGGTGATATAGCCCTGGATGGTCTCGGCGTTGGCGCCGGGGTAGGCGGTGGTCACCGTGATCAGGGCGTTTTCCATCTGCGGGTACTGGCGCAAGGGCAGCTTGCTCCAGGCCTGGAAGCCCAGCAGCACGATCAGCAGGCTGACCACGGTGGCAAGCACCGGGCGGCGGATGAACGGATCGGTAAAGGCCATGGGGGTTCCTTGATCAGTCCGCGCGCGGCGGGCTGTTCTGTTCGGTCAGGGTCTTGTCGTCGCTGATGGCGATGGGCGTACCGTTGTCGAGCTTGATCTGGCCGGCGATCACCACGTCTTCGCCGCGCTGCACGCCCTTGGTCACCAGGACCTGCCCGTCACGGCGCTCACCGGTTTCGACAAAGCGCCGTTGGGCAATCAGGGTCGGCTGGCCCTTGTCATCCTTCTCGACACTGCCATCGGCGGTTTTTTTCTGGGTGACCACGTACATGGAGTTGCCATAGAGGGTGTAGGTCACGGCACTCTCCGGCACGACGATCCCGGTGGCGACGTCCGGCAGGATGACGTTCAGGTTGGCGAACATGCCGGGCAACAGCTTGCCGTCGGGGTTGGCGAGAGTAGCGCGCACGAGCACGTTACGGGTGCTGTCCTCGACCTTGGGATTGATTGCGCTGATGCTGCCAACGAAGGTCTGGCCGGGATAGGCCGAGACGCTGACGTTGACTGGCTGGGCAACCGCCAGCCGAGGCACCGTCTGTTCGGGCACGTAGAAGTCGACGTACAGGCTGCTGAGATCCTGCAGAGTGGCGATCACCGTGCCGCTGGCGAGGTAGTCGCCGACATCCACCTGGCGGATGCCGATGGTGCCGCTGAACGGCGCGACAATGTGTTTTTTCGCCAGCGAAGCCTTGAGCTGGTTGACCGTTGCCTGGTTCTTTTTCAATTGGGCCGAAAGCCGGTCGAATTCACCCTTGGAAATCGCCTGGCTGCCCACCAGCTGTCGGCCACGGCCGAAATCCAGTTGCGCCAGGCCAAGATCGGCCTGGGCGGTTTCCAGCAGGGCGCTTTCGACTTCGCTGTCCAGTTGCAGAATCGGTTGCCCGGCCTTGACCTTCTGGCCGGATTCGAACTGGACCTTTTGCACGGTGCCGGCGATTTCCAGGCTCAGGTCGACGCCTTGCAACGCCTTGAGGCTGCCGACAGTGGGCAGGCGCGCTTGCCAGGGCTGTTCGACCGCCCTGGCCACGGCGACGCTGATCGCAGGTTTTGGCGCAGAAAACATCTGGATCTGCTGATAGATGGAAAAGGCCTTGTAGCCCGCCAGCGCCAGTACCACCAGCAGGACAACAGCCAACATGATCAGCATACGGCGTCGCAGCATGTTCCACTTCCTTGGAAAATAGCCGAGAGAAATACAGACAGGCGGGCACATTACCTTGAGTGCCCGGAGGATTCCAATCGGTGTTTGTCGGCAATGTTGTCAGGTTTTCTCCGCGCCCTCCGTGCTTTCAGCTCAGACCAGATGCAGATGGTTGTCCCAGAGCCCCGCCGGCAGATCCAGCGGGTTTGCAACCAGTTGTGGCTGCCGACAGTTGTAATAACGACAACGTCCCTGACCCGACGTCACGACAAACCCGTCGGCTACCGCGCCGACCCCGGCGCAGTCCGGCAGGGGCGCGTCGAGGCGAACCTCGCCGCTGTCCAGGTCCCAGATGAAAAAACGGTTGCCCCGTGGCGCCGTCAGGGCCACCAGGCGCAGATCGCTGTGCACGGCGACGCTGGCGGTGTAATGCCCCATGGCTTGCAGCTGGTATTCAGGCACCGGGAACGCCTTGAACGGTTGGCCCGGACGCTTGATCGCGAGCAATTCGGACGATTCGTGGGCCGCGCCCATGAACTGCTGGCCGGTGACGATGGTGCCGTCGCTGGCGATGCCCATATGGCGCACGCTGTTCATCTGCTGGGCGAGGGTTTCCTTGCTCAACAGCGTGCCATCGCGGTGCATCAGCACCAGGCTCGGCTCCATGGCGTCGAGGTTCATTTCGACCCGACTCTCGGCCTCGGTGCGGATGCCGCCATTGGCCACTACCAGCGTTTCACCGTCGGGCAGCCACGACACCTGGTGAGGGCCAATGCCGTGGGTGGACAGTTCGCCACTGTGCACCAGCCGCTCGCCTTCGAAACGGTACACGCCGAGCAGGCCGCGTCCCGGATCGCTGGTATCGTTTTCCGTGGCGTACAACCATTCGCCGCTCTTGTGGATCACCGCATGACCGTAGAAATGCCGGTTCGGCAGCGAGGTGATGGTTTGCAGCAGCGTGCCGTCGCGCAGGTCGACCAGATAGCTTTCGGTGCCCGGGCGGCGGGCGACGAACAGGGCGATCGGCAGCGCCGGGTGATTGATGATGTCATGGCAGCGCTGGCCAACCTGGGTGGCGAATACCCGTGTGCCGTCCAGTCGATAGCCGACCGCGTAGTGCTTGCCGTCGGCATCGTCCCGTGCCGACAGCAGTAATGGACTCTTGTCCTTTTGCTTGAACAGCGTCCAGCCGCCCAGGGTGATGGCGCCGAGCAGCAAGCTGCCCAGCGTCAGAGCCTGACGTCGAAACATGATCAGTCACCGTCGTTGGCGTTGAAGCCCAGTTGAATGCCCAGCGCCTTGGCCAGTTCGCCTTCATGCAGGCGATGGACGACGTTGAGGCTGTCGTACAAATCGTTGAGTTGCTGGCGCCCGGCGTCGTCACCGAGCATTTCGGTCAGTGAGCGCTGGCTGCTGGCGAACAGTTTCAACGAGGCGTCGTAGGCGGCGTCGATCTTGTCGGCCAGCGGCTTCTGCTCGCTTGGCAACAAACCTCGCAAGCCTTTGTTGTCGACGCCAACCCACACGGTCCGGGCGGCGCTCAGGCTGGCCTCAAGCCCTTGCAGCGACGACTGGCTGCGCCACGCGTCGGCCTGGAACGGTTGCGGCACGCCCTTGCTCTGGCGGCCCATCGGCGTGCCGAGTTTTTTCTTCAACGTGTCCAGGGCGGTCACCTGGACCCGCAGCAGGTCGGCGATCGCTTCATGGGAATCGGCATAGCGCTGGTTCGGGAACTTGCTCATCTGGGCGAGCATGCCGTCATTGGTATTCCACCGCGACAGGATCTCTTCGGCCAATTGCTTCTGGCGTTCGCCGATGGCGATCAACAGCGGGCAGTACTTGGCTTTCTGGGCGTTGTCGGCCATGTCGATCTTCGCGTCGAAGAGCAGGTATTCGTAGGCCGAGAGCCCTTGCACGACGACGCTGGACTTGGCCAGGCCGGCGGCGTCGATTTGCGGCTGGCTGTTGACCAGTTGCTCGACCTGGCGGCCCACGAGGTTTTTCTTGTCCGGCCAGAACTGTACCTGCCAGGCGCGGTTGCCCTCCGCCAGCGGCCCGATCAGCAGCGGCTGGAGTTCAGCCCAGGCTTTTTGTGCCTTGAGGAAATCGGCGCGGGCGGTTTCCAGGTTTTCCTTGCCCTGGCAGAACGCCAGGGCGCTGGTCGCCAGTTGGCGGTCGGCCTCGACCCAGCGACTGTAGGTCGGCAGGATCACCTGCTTGGCGATGGCGGCCGAGGTGACCGCTTGCGGGTCCTGGGGCGAGCAGGCACCCAGGGCGATGGCGGCGAGGCTGGTGAACAACAGCTTGGGACGGAACATGTCGGGCTCCCGTTTTTCGGAAAGTGCGTTTAAAGAGAGTTCAGGAAAGCCAGCAGCGCAGCGCGCTGCTCGGCGTTGAATGCTAGAACCTGTCGCTGCGCCGCCTGGGCTTCGCCGCCATGCCAGAGCACGGCTTCGAGCAGGTTGCGGGCGCGACCGTCGTGGAGAAACTGGGTGTGGCCGTTGACGGTTTCGGTCAGGCCGATGCCCCACAGCGGCGGGGTCCGCCAGTCGCGGCCGCTGGCCTTGAATTCGCTGCGGTTGTCCGCCAGGCCTTCGCCCATGTCGTGCAACAGCAAGTCGCTGTAGGGACGGATGACCTGGTTCGCCAGCTCGGGTTCGGCGGCATTGGCGGACGTCGTGTACTTGGGGGTGTGGCAGGACTGGCAACCGGCCTGGAAAAACAGGTTCTTGCCCGCCAGTACCTGGGGCGAATCCACGTCGCGGCGGGCCGGCACGGCGAGGTTGCGGCTGTAGAACAGCACCAGCCGCAGAATGTTGTCGCTGACTTCCGGTTCGCCCTCCGGGCCGTTGCCGTTGGGCGCGCGCTGGCAATCGACCTGGGCCTGGGTGCAGTCGTCGAAGGGCCGCAGGCTGGTCGTCAGGCCCATGTCGCCGGAGAACGCATGGACATTCTGTTGATTGAGGTTCGGTTGTCCGGCCTTCCAGCCGAAGCGCCCTGGCACGGTTTTTTGCTGGACGTCGTCCCAGACCATGTTCGGGCGACCAGCGATGCCATTGTTCTCCCGCGCCTGGGCCTCGGCATTGGCGAGGATGGCTGCATCGGGGATGGCCTCAAGCAGCCCCAGGCCGATCATCGGCGGGGCGACACGGGCCGAAAATCGTGTGTCGGGGTGCATCGGGCCATAGCCCAGCTGGCTGATCTGCAGGCTCGGCTTGCGCAATTCGACGACGGTGCCGTCCTCGAAGCGCACCGGGACGGGCGAGTAATCGACCCTGACCTTGGCTTCCGGCGCGACGCCCGGCACGGACATGTCCTGCAATTGCCCGCCGTAGACTGGCTCCGGTACGACGCCGAGTTGTTCGATGAGCTTGGCGTAGGGCGGCGCATCGGGGAGCGACAGGCGCACCAGCATCGACACCGCGCTGCTGGCATCCGGTGCCGGCGGATGGCCGCGACCGTCCTTAATGTGGCAGTTCTGGCAGGCGTTGGTGTTGAACAGGGGACCGAGGCCGTCTCGGGCGGTGGTGGTCGAGGGCGCTATTACCCAGGGGCTGCGGAAAAAACTGTTGCCGACGCTGAAGTCCACGCGCCGCGACGGCGGCAGATTGGCCGAGGGCAGCGAGAAGGCGTTCTGGTCGGCCTTGCGTACTGTCGCGCTGCCGCCGGATCTGGCTTCGCCGGGCTCGGCCTGGGTAAAACGCGGGGCGTCATCGCAGGCCGTCAGGCCCAGGGCCATGAACAGAGCGCACCAGCGAAGAGGCAACGACAGCATTGGAAATCCTGCGGGACGAGTGAAACGCGGGCGCAAAGTCTAACAGGGTGGGGGAGTTTGAATAAGAGGAATTATCGTTTGGTTCGAGGCAAATGCTTCAACCGCGTGACGGTCGACGGCCTTTTTCGACTATCGCCCCCAAGGGAGCAATAGTCGAGGCACACGCAGCTATTAGGGATTATTCGGCGTTGCACAGCGCCAGGCAGTTATCCAGCATGCGGTTGGAGAAACCCCATTCGTTGTCATACCAGGCCAGTACCTTGAGCAGCTTGCCGCTGGCCTTGGTGTGGTTGGCATCGAAGATCGACGACAGCGGGTTGTGGTTGAAGTCGCTGGAAACCAGCGGCAGGGTGTTGTAGCCAAGGATCTTCGAATGCTGGCTGGCCTGCTTGAGCAATGCGTTGACCTCGTCGGCCGACGCTTCGCGCTTGAGCTGCACGGTCAGGTCCACCAGCGACACGTTGATCACTGGCACGCGCACGGCCATGCCGGTCAGCTTGCCCGCCAGCTCCGGCAATACCAGGCCTACCGCTTCGGCGGCGCCGGTCTTGCTCGGGATCATGTTCTGCGTGGCCGAACGGGCGCGGTACGGGTCGCTGTGATAGACGTCGGTCAGGTTCTGGTCGTTGGTGTAGGCATGGATGGTGGTCATCAGGCCGCTTTCGATACCCAGCTCGCGGTGCAGCACCTGGGCCACCGGGGCCAGGCAGTTGGTGGTGCACGAAGCGTTGGAAATGATCTGGTGGGACTGGCGCAGGATGTCATGGTTCACGCCATACACCACGGTCGCGTCGGCGCCCTTGGCCGGGGCCGAGATGATCACCTTGCGGGCGCCGGCGCTGATGTGCGCGGCGGCCTTGGCGCGGTCGGTGAACAGACCGGTGCATTCGAACACGACGTCGATCTTTTCGGCGGCCCAGGGCAGTTCGGCCGGGTTGCGGATGGCACTGACCGCGATGCGGTCGCCATTGACCGTCAGGCTCTCGTGATCGTGCTGCACGTCGGCATCGAAGGTGCCATGGACAGTGTCGAACTTGAGCAGATGAGCATTGATCGCGCTGTCACCCAGGTCGTTGATGGCGACGATCTGCAAGTCGCGACGATAGCCTTGGGTATACAGTGCACGGAGGACGTTGCGGCCGATGCGGCCGAAACCATTGATTGCGATTCGAAGAGTCATTAACTGCGCCGCCGTCGATTTGTTGTTGGAATTACAAGATTATTCGCATAAAAATAGAAAACAAGCCTTTTTAGTGGCAATATTTTGTTTTATCTACAACGAGTGACCTGAATCAACTGGTCCGATTGGTCAAAAACCGTCTGTCGCCCTGTCTTCCCTGCGGTGCACAAAGGGCTTTTGAACCAGCATAGACAATCAGGTCGCCACATCCGTTAGCCTGGAGTTCTACACATGCATCCCCGCGTACTTGAGGTCACCGAACGGCTTATCGCCCGCAGTCGCGCTACTCGCGAGGCTTACCTTGCACTGATCCGCGGTGCAGCCAGCGACGGTCCGATGCGCGGCAAGCTGCAATGCGCCAACTTCGCCCATGGCGTTGCCGGTTGCGGCACTGAAGACAAACATCACCTGCGGATGATGAACGCCGCCAACATCGCCATCGTGTCGTCCTATAACGACATGCTCTCAGCCCACCAGCCCTACGAAACCTTCCCTGAGCAAATCAAGAAAGCCCTGCGCGAGATCGGCTCGGTCGGCCAGTTCGCCGGCGGTACGCCAGCGATGTGCGACGGCGTGACCCAGGGCGAGGCGGGGATGGAGCTGAGCCTGCCGAGCCGCGAAGTGATCGCGTTGTCCACGGCGGTGGCGTTGTCCCACAACATGTTTGACGGCGCGCTGATGCTGGGCATCTGCGACAAGATCGTCCCGGGCCTGATGATGGGCGCGCTGCGCTTCGGTCATCTGCCGACGATCTTCGTGCCTGGCGGGCCGATGGTCTCGGGCATTTCCAACAAGGAAAAGGCCGATGTGCGCCAGCGCTATGCCGAAGGCAAGGCGACCCGCGAGGAGCTGCTGGAATCGGAAATGAAGTCCTACCACAGCCCAGGTACCTGCACGTTCTACGGTACCGCCAACACCAACCAGTTGCTGATGGAAGTGATGGGCCTGCACTTGCCGGGCGCCTCGTTCGTCAACCCGAACACGCCACTTCGCGATGCCCTGACCCGCGAAGCGGCGTTCCAGGTGACGCGTCTGACCATGCAGAGCGGCAACTTCATGCCCATCGGCGAAATCGTCGATGAGCGTTCGCTGGTCAATTCCATCGTTGCGCTGCACGCCACCGGTGGCTCCACCAACCACACCCTGCACATGCCGGCCATCGCCATGGCGGCGGGCATCCAGTTGACCTGGCAGGACATGGCCGACCTCTCCGAGGTGGTGCCGACCCTCAGCCACGTCTACCCGAACGGCAAGGCCGATATCAACCACTTCCAGGCGGCGGGCGGCATGTCGTTCCTGATCCGCGAACTGCTGGAAGCCGGCCTGCTCCACGAAAACGTCAACACCGTGATGGGCCATGGCCTGAGCCGTTACACCCAGGAACCGTTCCTGGAGGACGGCGAACTGGTCTGGCGCGATGGCCCGACCGAAAGTCTCGACGAAAGCATCCTGCGTCCGGTCGCCCGGGCCTTCTCGCCGGAAGGCGGGCTGCGGGTGATGGAAGGCAACCTGGGCCGGGGGGTGATGAAGGTTTCGGCCGTGGCCCTGGAGAACCAGGTCGTCGAAGCCCCGGCCATGGTGTTCCAGGACCAGCAGGACCTGGCCGATGCGTTCAAGGCCGGTCTGCTGGAGAAGGATTTTGTCGCGGTGATGCGCTTTCAGGGGCCGCGCTCCAACGGCATGCCGGAGTTGCACAAGATGACGCCCTTCCTCGGCGTGCTGCAGGATCGCGGGTTCAAGGTGGCGCTGGTCACCGACGGGCGCATGTCCGGCGCATCCGGGAAAATCCCGGCGGCCATCCATGTCAGTCCCGAAGCTTATGTCGGCGGCGCGTTGGCTCGGGTGCGCGAGGGCGATATCATCCGCGTCGATGGCGTCAAAGGCACCTTGGAATTGAAGGTGGACGCCGAGGAATTCGCCGCGCGCGAACCGGCCAAGGGCCTGTTGGGCAACAACATCGGCACCGGTCGCGAGCTGTTCGGTTTCATGCGCATGGCCTTCAGCTCGGCAGAGCAGGGCGCCAGCGCCTTCACTTCTGCCCTGGAGACGCTTAATTGAAACTGGCTTTGGTCGGTGACATCGGTGGGACCAACGCACGTTTCGCGTTGTGGAAGAACCACAACCTGGAAAATATCCAGGTGCTGGCGACGGCGGATTACGCCTGCCCGGAAGATGCCATCAAGGTGTACCTGAGCGGCATGGGCATGGCGCCGGGTTCGATTGGCTCGGTGTGCCTGTCGGTGGCCGGCCCGGTGAGTGGCGATGAGTTTCGCTTCACCAATAATCACTGGCGCTTGAGCAACCTGGCGTTCTGCAAGACTTTGCAGGTGGAGAAGCTGCTGCTGGTCAACGATTTCTCCGCCATGGCCCTGGGCATGACCTGCTTGCGTCCGGATGAATACCGGGTCGTCTGCCAGGGCACGCCGGAGCCGATGCGCCCGGCGGTGGTGATCGGCCCGGGCACCGGGCTGGGCGTCGGTACGCTGCTGGACCTGGGCGAGGGTCGTTTCGCGGCGTTGCCGGGGGAGGGCGGGCATGTCGACCTGCCGATGAGCAGTCCGCGCGAGACCCAGCTCTGGCAGCACATCTACAACGAGATCGGCCACGTCAGCGCTGAAACGGCGTTGAGCGGCAGCGGTCTGCCTCGGGTGTACCGAGCGATCTGCGCGGTGGACGGCCATGAGCCGGTGCTTGACACCCCCGAGTCGATCACCGCCGCCGGCCTGGCCGGCGACCCGGTCGCCCTGGAAGTGCTCGAACAATTCTGCCGTTGGCTGGGGCGCGTGGCGGGCAACAACGTGCTCACCGTGGGCGGGCGTGGCGGCGTGTACATCGTCGGTGGCGTGGTCCCGCGCTTTGCCGATTTTTTCGTCGAGAGCGGCTTCGCCAGATGCTTCGCCGACAAGGGCTGTATGAGCGATTATTTCAAGGGCATTCCGGTCTGGCTGGTGACGGCACCGTATTCCGGCCTGATGGGCGCGGGCGTGGCGTTGGAGCAGTCCTCCGCAGTTTGAAATATTGCCCCCCTTGTGGGGGGGGGGGGGGGGG
>NZ_JBHFJB010000152.1:79710-81999 GCF_057334555.1 Pseudomonas sp. AGC41 | reverse complement strand
TTGTGATGTGTTTGCAGATCCCGTCCATCAGGCATAATCGCCCCCAATTCAAACAACAAGGACGAGGCCCCGTGAGTTCAGTGAACAAATCGATTTTGCTGGTCGACGACGACCAGGAGATTCGCGAACTGCTGGACACTTACCTCAGTCGCGCGGGTTTCCAGGTGCGTACCACCCCCGATGGCGCCGGGTTTCGCCAGGCCTTGAACGAGGCGCCGAGCGACCTGGTGATCCTCGACGTGATGCTGCCCGACGAGGACGGCTTCAGCCTTTGCCGCTGGGTTCGCCAGCACCCGCGCCAGGCCCATGTGCCGATCATCATGCTCACCGCCAGTTCCGACGAGGCCGATCGGGTCATCGGCCTGGAGCTGGGCGCGGATGATTACCTGGGCAAGCCGTTCAGTCCTCGCGAATTGCAGGCGCGCATCAAGGCCTTGCTGCGACGGGCGCAGTTCGGCCAGGAGCGATCCGGCGGCGAAGTGCTGGCCTTCGATGAGTGGCGGCTGGACATGGTCAGCCACCGGCTGTTCCATGCCGATGGCGAAGAGGTGATCCTGTCGGGTGCCGATTTTGCCTTGCTCAAGCTGTTCCTCGATCATCCACAGGAAATCCTCGACCGCGACACCATCGGCAACGCCACCCGGGGGCGTGAATTGATGCCGCTGGACCGGATCGTCGACATGGCGGTGAGTCGCTTGCGCCAGCGCCTGCGCGATACCGACAAGCCGCCGCGATTGATCCGCACGGTGCGCGGCAGCGGTTATCAACTGGCGGCCAGTGTGGTTGCCAGCAATGGTCATTGAGGGAATCCGCAAGATTGCCCGTCGGGTGCCGGTGCCGCGCTCGTTGCTCGGACGGATGCTGCTGCTGACGTTGCTGGTGGTGCTGTTCGCCCAGACGCTGTCCAGCCTGATCTGGGTTTCGCAACTGCGCGCCACGCAGCTCGAAGGCCTGGTCACCAGCGCCCGCAGCCTGGCTCACTCGATGACCGCCACCGTGACCTACCTGCGTTCGCTGCCGGTGGCCTATCGGCCGTTGGTGCTGGACCAGTTGCGCAGCATGGGCGGCACGCGGTTTGTCGTTACGCTCAATGACAAGCCGCTGGGCATGGATGTGCTGCCGGTCACGCCGCGCAAACTGGCGGTGCTCAAGGCCGTGGACGATGTGCTGCGCCGCTCCCTGGGCAATAACGCCGACATCTCCGTCAAGTTTGTCAGCCCCGAGGATCTGCGGATTTTCAACGGCGGGCTCAAGCTTGATGAATTGCCCCGTTCGTGGGCCCACTACGCCCTGACGCTCGAGCCGGTGAACCCGCCGGTGCTGGTCACGCAGATCCAGATGGCGCCGGGCGAATGGCTGTACATCGCCTCGCTGCTGCCCGAACCCTATACCAGCCTTGAAGAGCAGGACCTGCCCAAGCAGCAGGTGGGCTTCATTGTGCTCACCAGTAGCCTGTTGCTGCTGTTCATCGGCTTGCTGGTGCATTGGCAGAGCCGGCCGCTCAAGCGCTTGGCCCGGGCGGCGCGGGACATGTCCCTCGGCGCTGAAGTGCAGCCCGTGGCCGAGGGCGGCGGCAGCGAAGTGGTGGAGGTCGGGCGCGCATTCAACGCCATGCGCGAGCGTATCAGCCGCTATCTGACCGAGCGCAGTCAGTTGTTCAGCGCCATCTCTCATGACCTGCGCACGCCGATCACCCGCCTGCGGCTGCGGGTCGAGTTGCTGGAGGATGAAAGTCTTCAGGCCAAGTTCGGCCGCGACCTCGACGAGTTGGAGCTGTTGGTCAAAGGTGCGCTGCAATGCGTCAAGGACACCGATATCCACGAGAACATCGAGCCGGTGGACCTCAACCATGTGCTCGATTGCCTGGTGGAGCCTTACCTGGCACCCCACGGCAACGGCCGGGTGACCCAGGATGGCCGGGCGCTGGCACCGTACCCGGGCAAACCGCTGGCCCTCAAGCGCTGCATCGGCAACCTGATCGACAACGCGCTCAAATACGGGCAGAAAGCCCACTTGCACATCGACGATGATGAAAACGCCTTCATCCTGCACGTTGACGATGAAGGTCCGGGTGTACCGGAACAACGCCTCGAACAGGTTTTCGAACCGCACTTTCGCCTGGCCGGGCAGCAGCAGGGGTACGGCTTGGGGCTGGGCATCGCGCGCAACATCGCCCACAGCCATGGTGGCGAGGTGAGCCTGCAGAACCTGCGCGAAGGCGGGTTGCGGGTGACGTTGCAGTTGCCTCGCAGTGTGGATTAGCGGCACCGCGTCATCGTTCTTCGCGAG
>NZ_JBHFJB010000152.1:76784-79645 GCF_057334555.1 Pseudomonas sp. AGC41 | reverse complement strand
CCTGTGGGAGCGAGCCTGCTCGCGAAGAGGCCAGTCGAACCACCCCTTCTCTCAGTAATGTCACAAGCCGGTGACATAACTCGCCCCTTTCGTTACCTGCCGCCCATCCCGCCTTGTTTAGACTCCCTGCGTCAAAACAACAAAAAGGTATCTCGATGGACACCTTCCAACCGGCGTTCAGCAGTTGGCTGAACGCCCCTGCCCACCAGCAATGGCTTGCCGCCGAAGGCTTGCGGCTGCTGGCGTTCGCCAAGGCTTCGAAGCTGCCGGACGGTTTCGGCAACCTGGACGAGCTGGGTCGCCTGCCGGCCGATGCGCGGGCCGAGACCATGAAAACTGCACGCATGACCCACAGCTTCGCCATGGCCCACATCCAGGGCCTGCCGGGGTTCGCCGAGCTGGTGGATCATGGCGTCCAGGCTCTCGGCGGCCCGCTGCGCGATGCCGAACATGGCGGCTGGTTCGCCATGGCCGATCCCGAGGCCAGCGACACCGGCAAGGCCGCTTACCTGCATGCTTTTGTGGCCCTGGCCGCCAGCTCCGCAGTAGTCGCCCAACGCCCCGGCGCCGAGGCATTGCTCAAGGAAGCGGTGCGGGTTATCGACGAGCATTTCTGGTGTGAAGAAGAGGGCGCCCTGCGTGAGTCCTTCAACCGCGACTGGAGCGAGGAGGAAGCCTATCGCGGCGCCAACAGCAACATGCACGCCACCGAAGCCTTCCTGGCCCTGGCCGACGCCACGGACGATCCGCGCTGGCTGGCTCGCGCGCTGCGTATCGTCGAGCGGGTCATCCATGGTCATGCGGCCGCCAACGACTACATGGTGGTGGAGCATTTCGACCGCGACTGGCAACCGCTGCGCGAGTACAACCAGGACAATCCCGCCGATGGCTTTCGCCCCTACGGCACCACGCCCGGTCATGGTTTCGAATGGGCGCGGCTGCTGCTGCATCTGGAAGCCGCGCGCGTGCGGATCGGCATGCTGACACCGGGCTGGCTGGCCCAGGATGCGCAGAAACTTTTCGATCAGAATTGCCGCCATGGCTGGGAAGTCGATGGCGCGCCGGGCATCGTCTATACGCTGGACTGGGACAATCGCGCCGTGGTCCGCCATCGCCTGCACTGGGTGCACGCCGAAGCGGCAGCGGCGGCCAGTGCCTTGCTCAAACGTACCGACGAGGCGCAATACGAAGTCTGGTACCGGCGCTTCTGGGAGTTTTGTGACAAACATTTCATCGACCGCTGCAACGGCAGCTGGCATCACGAGCTGGACCCGCAGAACCGCCCCAGCGCTGACATCTGGCCAGGCAAACCGGACCTTTATCACGCCTGGCAAGCGGTGCTGATACCACGCCTGCCATTGGCGCCGAGCATGGCGTCGGCCCTGGCGCGATTCTCCGATCCTGCACCTGTGTAACCATGTCGTGACATACACGCGTCCCTTCGTTACCTGCGAAGGGATTGCCCCTGATTAGAATCCATGCAGCGCAAGCACCAGACTTGCATGCATAACAACAAGAAAGGTACTTCTAGATGAATGCGATTTCTCGCCTCGCTACTGTCATTTCTCTTGCTTCCTTGCTTCCCGTCGCAGCATTCCCCGTCAGCGCCCTGGCCGCCGAATCGAAAGGTTCCGTGGAAGTCGTCCACTGGTGGACATCGGGTGGTGAAAAAGCCGCGGTCGATGTGCTCAAGGCCCAAGTTGAAAAAGACGGCTTTACCTGGAAGGACGGCGCTGTCGCCGGCGGCGGCGGTTCCACTGCCATGACCGTGCTCAAGAGCCGCGCCGTGGCCGGCAACCCACCGGGCGTAGCCCAGATCAAAGGTCCGGATATCCAGGAATGGGCATCCACCGGCCTGCTTGATACCGATATCCTGGAAGATGTTGCCAAAGCCGAGAAGTGGGACAGCCTGCTCGACAAGAAAGTCTCCGACACCGTGAAGTACGACGGTGACTACGTTGCCGTGCCGGTGAACATTCACCGCGTCAATTGGCTGTGGATCAACCCGGAAGTCTTCAAGAAAGCCGGCATCACCAAGAACCCGACCACCCTAGAAGAATTTTATGCCGCCGCCGACAAGCTCAAGGCCGCGGGTTTCATCCCCCTGGCCCACGGTGGCCAGCCATGGCAGGACAGCACCGTGTTCGAAGCCGTGGTGCTTTCGGTAATGGGTGCCGACGGCTACAAGAAAGCCCTGGTCGACCTGGACAACAAGGCGCTGACCGGTCCGGAAATGGTCAAGGCGCTGACCGAGCTGAAAAAGGTCGCGACCTACATGGATCCCGATGGCAAGGGCCAGGACTGGAACCTGGAAGCGGCCAAGGTCATCAACGGCAAGGCCGGCATGCAGATCATGGGTGACTGGGCCAAGAGCGAGTGGACCGCCGCGAAGAAAGTCGCCGGCAAGGACTACGAGTGCGTAGCGTTCCCTGGCACGGAAAAGGCCTTCACCTACAACATCGACTCCCTGGCGGTGTTCAAGCAGAAAGATGCGGGCACGGCGGCGGGTCAGCAGGATATCGCCAAGGTCGTGCTGGGCGAGAACTTCCAGAAAGTCTTCAGCATCAACAAGGGCTCGATCCCGGTGCGTAACGACATGCTGGCGGACATGGGCAAGTACGGTTTCGACTCCTGCGCCCAGACCGCCGCCAAAGACTTCCTTGAGGACGCCAAGAACGGCGGCCTGCAACCAAGCATGGCGCACAACATGGCGACCACATTGGCGGTGCAGGGCGCGTTCTTCGATGTGGTGACCAACTACATCAACGACCCGAAAGCCGACCCGGCCGATGCCGCCAAGAAGCTTGGCGCAGCGGTTCAGTCTGCGAAATAACCGTTAACCCTGTGGGAGGGGGGGGGGG
>NZ_JBHFJB010000152.1:72216-76761 GCF_057334555.1 Pseudomonas sp. AGC41 | reverse complement strand
GGCTCGCTCCCACAAGGAACAACGTTGTAGTTTTTTTTCTTGTATTGGATTTCCCCATGAGTTCTGTTGCTGTGTTCAGCAAGGCCTCGCCCTTCGATGCATTGCAGCGCTGGCTACCAAAACTGGTCCTGGCGCCGAGCATGTTCATCGTTCTGGTGGGCTTCTATGGCTACATCTTGTGGACGTTCGTCCTGTCGTTCACCACGTCTACGTTTCTGCCTACCTATAAGTGGGCCGGTCTGGCGCAATACGCACGGCTGTGGGACAACGATCGCTGGTGGGTCGCGAGCAAGAATCTCGCGGTTTTCGGCGGCATGTTCATTGGCATTACCCTGGTGATCGGTGTGCTGCTGGCGGTGTTTCTTGACCAGCGCATTCGCCGCGAAGGGTTCATCCGCACCATTTACCTGTACCCGATGGCGCTCTCGATGATCGTTACCGGTACCGCCTGGAAATGGCTGCTCAACCCGGGCATGGGCCTGGACAAATTGTTGCGCGACTGGGGCTGGGAAGGCTTCCGCCTGGACTGGCTGATCGACCCCGATCGTGTGGTGTATTGCCTGGTGATCGCTGCGGTCTGGCAGGCTTCGGGTTTCATCATGGCGATGTTCCTGGCCGGCCTGCGGGGCGTTGATCAATCGATCATCCGCGCCGCGCAGATCGATGGCGCGAGCATGCCGCGTATCTACTGGAAAGTGGTGCTGCCAAGCCTGCGTCCGGTGTTCTTCAGCGCCGTGATGATTCTGGCGCACATCGCGATCAAGAGTTTCGACCTGGTGGCGGCAATGACGGCCGGTGGTCCGGGCTACTCCTCCGACCTGCCTGCCATGTTCATGTACTCCTTCACCTTCAGCCGCGGCCAGATGGGCATGGGCTCGGCCAGTGCAATCCTGATGCTCGGTGCGATCCTCGCGATCATCGTGCCTTACCTGTATTCCGAGCTGAGGGCCAAGCGTCATGACTAGTCTCGCTGCGAAACCTGCCATCAGCGTGAGCCGCATCGCGATCTACGCGGTGCTGATCCTCGCCGTGTTGCTTTACCTGGTGCCGTTGGTGGTCATGCTGTTGACCAGCTTCAAGACGCCGGAAGACATCAGCACCGGCAACCTGTTGAGCTGGCCGACCGTGGTCAGCGGCATCGGTTGGGTCAAGGCCTGGGCGACGGTCAACGGGTACTTCTGGAACTCGATCAAGATCACCGTGCCGGCCGTGCTGATTTCCACCGCCATCGGCGCGTTGAACGGCTATGTGCTGTCGATGTGGCGCTTCCGTGGCTCGCAGTTGTTCTTCGGCCTGTTGCTGTTCGGCTGCTTCCTGCCGTTCCAGACCGTACTGCTGCCGGCCTCGTTCACCCTCGGCAAGATGGGCCTGGCCAGCACCACCACCGGCCTGGTGTTTGTCCATGTCGTCTACGGCCTGGCGTTCACCACGCTGTTCTTCCGCAATTACTACGTGAGCATCCCCGACGCGCTGGTGAAGGCCGCGCGCCTCGACGGTGCCGGGTTCTTCACGATCTTCCGGCGGATCATCCTGCCGATGTCGACGCCGATCATCATGGTCTGCCTGATCTGGCAGTTCACCCAGATCTGGAACGACTTCCTCTTTGGCGTGGTGTTCTCCAGCGGCGACTCGCAGCCCATCACGGTGGCGCTGAACAACCTGGTCAACACCAGCACCGGAGCCAAGGAATATAACGTGGACATGGCGGCGGCGATGATCGCCGGGCTGCCGACCCTGCTGGTCTATGTGATCGCAGGCAAGTATTTCGTGCGCGGCCTCACGGCTGGCGCGGTCAAGGGGTAATCATGGCTACGCTTGAACTTCGCAATGTAAACAAGACTTATGGCGCGGGCCTGCCCGACACCTTGAAGGACATCCAGCTGTCGATCAAGGAAGGTGAATTCCTGATCCTGGTCGGTCCTTCGGGTTGCGGCAAGTCGACCCTGATGAACTGCATCGCCGGTCTTGAGACCATTACCGGTGGCGCGATCATGATCGGCGACCAGGACGTCAGCGGCATGAGCCCCAAGGATCGCGACATCGCCATGGTGTTCCAGTCCTATGCGCTGTACCCGACCATGAGCGTGCGCGAGAACATCGAGTTCGGCTTGAAGATCCGCAAGATGAAACAGGCGGACATCAACGAAGAAGTGGCGCGGGTGGCCAAACTGTTGCAGATCGAGCACTTGCTCAACCGCAAGCCCGGCCAGCTCTCCGGCGGGCAGCAGCAGCGTGTCGCGATGGGCCGGGCGCTGGCGCGGCGGCCGAAGATCTACCTGTTCGACGAGCCGCTGTCCAACCTCGACGCCAAGCTGCGCGTCGAGATGCGCACCGAAATGAAACTGATGCACCAGCGCCTGAAGACCACCACGGTCTACGTGACCCACGACCAGATCGAAGCCATGACCCTGGGCGATAAAGTGGCGGTGATGAAGGACGGGATCATCCAGCAGTTCGGCACGCCGAAGGATATCTACAACAACCCGGCCAACCTGTTCGTGGCGAGCTTCATCGGTTCGCCGCCGATGAACTTCATCCCGCTGCGCCTGCAACGCAAGGATGGTCGGCTGCTGGCCCTGCTCGACAGCGGCCAGGCCCGTTGCGAGTTGCCAATGGGCATGCAGGACGCCGGCCTGGAGGATCGCGAAGTGATCCTTGGCCTGCGTCCGGAGCAGATCGTGCTGGCGGGTAACGAGCCGAACGGCCTGCCGACCATCCGCGCCGAAGTCCAGGTCACTGAGCCCACCGGTCCGGACACCCTGGTGTTCGTCAATCTCAACGACACCAAGGTCTGCTGCCGACTGGCGCCGGACGTGGCGCCGTCGCCGGGAGAAACCCTGACATTGCAATTCGATCCATCGAAAGTGCTGCTGTTCGATGCCAAGTCCGGCGAGCGCCTGGGCGTGGCCGCGCAACCGTCGGTGGAGGCCCGAGCCGACAATGTGGCGCAGTTCAAAGGCCGGTGATGAACAAATGTGGGGCAGCAAGCCTGCTCCCACACAAAAGGAGTATGCGAGGGATGGGGACATTCGTCGCAATCGTTGTAAACCGCGTTAGATAAAAACAGTTAATAACAATAAAGACGAGGATGTAGGGATGAAGAAGAAGAACAATGCCCAGCTTATCTGCCAGTTGTCAGCCGTTGCGGCGATGATGCTGGCCGGTAGCGCACACGCAGCCGACGCGTTCAGCGCCGACTCGAAGTGGATGACGGGCGACTGGGGCGGTGAACGGACCAAGCTGATCGAGCAAGGTATCGATATCAAGGCGGATTTCGTCGGTGAGATGGGTGCCAACCTCGACGGCGGCTACAACGATGACAAGACCGCGCGCTGGTCCCAGCAGTTTGGCTTGGGCGTAGCCCTCGACCTGGAGAAACTGGCAGGCTGGAACGATACGGAAGCCAAGATTCAATTCACTCGTCGGGATGGTCGCAACATCTCCAACGATCGTATCGGTGACCCGCGTGCCGGCACCCTCAGTTCGTCCCAGGAAGTCTGGGGTCGCGGCCAGACCACCCGTCTGACCCAGTTGTGGATCAAACAGAAGTATTTCGACAGCAAGCTCGATGTCAAAGCCGGTTACTACGGTGTGGGCGAAGACTTCAACACCTTCCCTTGCGAGTTCCAGAACCTGGCGTTCTGCGGTTCGCAAGCGGGTAACTGGGCCACCGGCATCTGGTACAACTGGCCAATCATGCAGGCGGCGATTCGCTTCAAGTACAACATCACGCCAGAGCTCTACGCGCAGATCGGTGCCTACAATCAGAACCCTTCGCAGTTGGAAAACAACAACCGCTACAAGCTCAGCGGCAGCGGCACCCAGGGCACCCTGATTCCGGTCGAATTGGTCTGGTCACCGAAGATCAACAACCTGCCGGGCGAATACCGCGTTGGTTACTACAAGAGCACGGCCAAGGCTGATGATGTTCGCGAAGACGTCAATGGCGATGATGCCGCGACCACTCGCAACGCCTATCGCAGCCACAGCAGCAAGGATGGCTACTGGCTCGTCGTGCAGCAGCAGCTCACCGCCCATAACGGTGACGCTTCGCGCGGTCTGAACATCGCAGCCAACGCCACCTTTCATGACAAGGAAACCAACGTCGTCGACAACTACCAGTCGCTGATGTTTGTGTACAAAGGGCCATTCGACGCGCGTCCTAAAGATGATGTAGGAATCGGTTTCTCGCGTATCCATGTCAACGAAGACGTGAAGAAAAACGCCGAACTGACCAACGCTGCCAATGGCGTCAGCGACTACGACGATCCACTGTTCGCGCCGTTGCGTAGCACCGAGTACAACTACGAGATCAACTACGGCTTCCATGTCACCAACTGGCTGACCGTGCGTCCGAACCTGCAATACGTCACTCACCCGGGCGGTGTCGATGAAGTCGACAACGCGCTGGTGGCCGGCCTGAAAATTCAGTCGGTGTTCTAACGCTGTTGCGATAAGCTCCTCTCTATGTGCGCATATTTGCGGACGGCCAAGGCTGTCCGCTTTTTTTTGCGAGGTGGCTGCTGTTGAACCTGTGGCGGGGGG
>NZ_JBHFJB010000152.1:72124-72196 GCF_057334555.1 Pseudomonas sp. AGC41 | reverse complement strand
CTACCCCAAAGCCATTCACTGCGGTGCTTCAGGCAGACCGCGCACTTGCCTCGTTTACGGCTGCTTCGCAGC
>NZ_JBHFJB010000152.1:57946-72104 GCF_057334555.1 Pseudomonas sp. AGC41 | reverse complement strand
CCCCCCCGCCACAAAAAACGCGTCGTACGCAGTTGAATATCGAATGATTTCCAGGACCGCGATCCATCATGCATGAGCATCCGCTACAACGCTTTTTCAGATCCTTGCGCGAGCGTCCGGTGTTTGCGTGGGAGCGCTATCAGCAGCGCGATGTGTTGGTGATCGACCACCCCTTGTGCCAGGCGGTGTTCAGTCGCCAGGGCGCGCAACTGCTGCACTTCCAGCCGCGCGGGCAGAAGCCGTGGTTGTGGTGCGCAGCCAGGTGGCCGCAAGTCGGGGCGATTCGCGGCGGGGTGCCGGTGTGTTGGCCATGGTATGGGCGGCATCCAAGTGAAAACGCCTGGCCCTCCCATGGTTGGGCGCGGCTGATCGATTGGAAACTGCTCGACAGCAGCAGCGACGAGGAGGGCGTTCACCTGCATTGGCAATTGCAATTGTGTGACTGGCAGGTGGACCTGCATGCCGACCTGGGTGAGCGCATGGAGCTGCGCTTGAGCACCGAGCATCAGGACAGCCTGCCCTGCCAGTTGAGCCAGGCCTTGCACGCCTATTGGCGCATTGGTGACGTTGGCGAGGTAGCGCTGTCTGGGCTCGATGGCGCCCAGGGTTACGATCAGTTGAACCGGGCTGTTTGCCAACAGGAGGGCGAGTTGCGGGTGGAGGGTGGCTGCCAGCGAGTGTTCCAGCATGAGGGCGAATTGCAGCTCAAGGATCACGCTTGGCAACGCGAGCTGCGCATCGACACCGGCGACAGCGCCGATACGGTGGTGTGGCATCCCGGCGCACGGCCACTGTTGGGTGTGAGCTGGGATGAGGTGAGTGAGTTCGTCTGCGTCGAAGCGGCCAGCGGCGGTACCGGGAGCCTGTGCCTGGCGCCGGGTGAGCGGGCGCATTTGAGTCTGCAGGCGCGGGTGGGGGCTTAGGTCGGGAGCGCTGATGTGGCGGCTGGCCCCTTCGTCGGATCGCCGCCCGGAGCAGGCTCGCTCCCACACTGGATTTTCGGCGTTCACCAAATCCCGGTGGGAGCGAGCCTGCTCGCGAAGACGGACGATCAGACGCCGAAAATCCCGGGTCGACTCAGTTGAACTCATCCCCAACCGGATACCGGCTGGCATTCAGGCTTTCCTTGATCTTGCGCAAATGCGGTTGGAAATCCACGCCCCGGCGCAGGGTCATGCCGGTGGCGAGCACATCCAGCACGGTGAGCTGGATGATCCGCGACGTCATCGGCATGTAGATGTCGGTGTCTTCCGGCAAAGGGATGTTCAGGCTCAAGGTGCTCGCCTTGGCCAGCGGCGAGCCCTCGGCGGTCAGGCCGAGCACCGATGCACCGTTTTCCCGGGCGATGCGCGCCACTTCCACCAGTTCGCGGGTACGCCCGGTGTAGGAGATGATCACGAACAGCTCGCCGGTATGGGCCACCGAGGCGATCATGCGCTGCATCAGCACATCGGCATGAGCGGTCACCGCCAGGTTGAAGCGGAAAAACTTGTGCTGGGCATCCAGCGCCACGGGGGCCGAGGCGCCGAGGCCGAAGAAGTGGATCTGGCGGGCCTGGATCAGCAGATCAACGGCGCGACTGATCAAATTTGGATCAAGGGCCTGGCAGGCGCTGTCCAATGAAGCGATAGCACTGCCAAAGATTTTGCGGGTATAGGCTTCCGGATTGTCATCGGCCTCGACCGCACGGCTGACATAGGCCGCGCCGCTGGCCAGGCTCTGGGCCAGTTGCAGCTTGAGTTCCGGATAGCCGCTGACGCCGAACGAGCGGCAGAAGCGGTTGACGGTTGGTTCGCTGACCGAAGCGGCCTGGGCGAGGGCGGCGATGCTGAAGCGGGTCGCCTGCTGCGGATTGAGCAGGATCACCTCGGCCACCTTGCGCTCGGCCTTGTTCAGGTCTTCCAGGCGACTCTGGATCTGCTCCAGTAGATTTCGCACGCGGTCCATACAGGATTCCTAGAGAAACGGGTCTTTGATACGACCCTTGGCGGTGGCCTATCCTACTGATGGCTCCGACGGACCACCACTCGGAATCGGTATTTTCGAAAAATGTTGTAGTTATTACTACATTTTTCCTTGAGTGATACCTTGAAAAAAGGTATTTGTAGTTTAACTTGATAAAAGAACAAACATCATGCATTCGATTACGGTTGAACCGTGCACCTTTGCCTTGTTCGGCGCGTTGGGCGACCTGGCGTTGCGCAAGCTGTTTCCTGCCCTTTATCAGCTCGACGGTGCCGGCCTGTTGCATGAGGACACGCGAATCTTCGCGCTGGCCCGCGAACCCGGTAGCGAACAGCAACATCTGACGTTCATCGCGACCGAGCTGCGTCGTTATGTGGGCGACAAAGAGCTCGACGAAACCGTGATCGAGCGCTTCCTGGCGCGCCTGACGTACTTGCATGTGGATTTTCTCAAGGCTGACGATTACGTCGCGCTCGCCGAGCAGGTCGGCCAGGCCCAGCAACAGGTCATCGCCTATTTCGCCACCCCGGCGGCGGTCTACGGCGCGATCTGCGAGAACCTGGCGAAAGTCGGCTTGAGCGAGAACACCCGCGTCGTCTTGGAAAAACCCATCGGCTCGGACCTGGAATCGTCACGCAAGGTCAATGACGCCGTGGCGCAGTTCTTCCCGGAGAACCGCACCTACCGCATCGACCATTACCTGGGCAAGGAAACGGTCCAGAACCTGATCGCGCTGCGCTTCGCCAACAGCCTGTTCGAAACCCAGTGGAACCAGAATTACATCTCCCACGTGGAAATCACCGTGGCCGAGAAAGTCGGCATCGAAGGCCGCTGGGGCTATTTCGACAAGGCCGGCCAACTGCGCGACATGATCCAGAACCACTTGCTCCAGTTGTTGTGCCTGATCGCCATGGACCCGCCGGCCGACCTGTCGGCCGACAGCATCCGTGACGAGAAGGTCAAAGTGCTCAAGGCCCTCGCACCGATCAGCCCGGAAGGCTTGACCACCCAGGTGGTGCGCGGCCAGTACATTGCCGGCCATAGTGAAGGCAAAGCCGTCCCCGGCTACCTGGAAGAACCCAACTCCAATACCCAGAGCGACACCGAGACGTTCGTCGCCCTGCGTGCCGACATCCGCAACTGGCGCTGGGCCGGTGTTCCGTTTTACTTGCGTACCGGCAAGCGCATGCCGCAGAAGCTGTCGCAGATCGTGATTCACTTCAAGGAACCGTCCCATTACATATTCGCCCCCGAGCAGCGTTTGCAGATCAGCAACAAACTGATCATCCGCCTGCAGCCGGACGAAGGCATTTCCTTGCGGGTGATGACCAAGGAGCAAGGCCTGGACAAGGGCATGCAATTGCGCAGCGGTCCGCTGCAACTGAACTTCTCCGACACCTATCGCAGCGCGCGGATTCCCGATGCCTATGAGCGGTTGTTGCTGGAAGTCATGAATGGCAATCAGAACCTGTTTGTCCGTAAAGATGAAATCGAAGCCGCGTGGACGTGGTGCGACCAGCTGATTGCCGGCTGGAAGAAGTCCGGTGATGCGCCCAAGCCGTATGCCGCCGGGTCATGGGGGCCGATGAGCTCCATCGCACTGATCACGCGGGATGGGAGGTCATGGTATGGCGATATCTGAATTGAAACTGCCCGAGGGCGTTACGGCCCTTGAGTTCAAGAGCCCGGTGCTGCTGGCGGAAAACCTCGCGCAGAACGTGGCGCAGCAACTGCGCGCGGCAATCGACACGCGCGGTGCGGCAACTTTGGTGGTGTCTGGCGGTCGCAGCCCGGTGGCATTTTTCCAGAACCTGTCCAAGCAAATGCTGGACTGGTCGAAGGTGGTGGTGAGCCTGGCCGATGAGCGCTGGGTGCCGGTTGAACATGCCGACAGCAACGCCGGTTTGCTCAAGCGTTACCTGCTCCAGGGCGCGGCGGCCAAGGCCCGGTTCTTGAGCCTGTACAGCGCCGGTGCCAACCTGGAGGCCGCGGCCGAGCAGGCGGATCGTCTGTTGGCCGAACTGCCACCGATTGATGTGCTGGTACTGGGCATGGGTGACGACGGGCATACCGCCTCGCTGTTTCCCGACAGCCCGAACCTGGCCGAGGCCTTGGATGAAAAGGGCGCTCGCCGTTGCTGGCCGATGCTTGCGCCAACCGTCCCGCACCAGCGCCTGACCATGAGCCGCGCGTTGCTGGCTTCGGCCAGGCACAAGGTGCTGTCGATTTCCGGTCAATCGAAGTTGACCACCCTGAACGCCGCGGTGGCCGGTGACAACGTCGCCGAAATGCCGATCCGTGCGTTTTTGCAACCTACGTTAGAGATTTACTGGTGCCCATGAACCAAGGATCAGCCGCTATGACAAACCCATCCCCGACCGTTTCCATGGCGGACAAAGTAACGCTGATCGACAGCCTTTGCGCCAAGGCGCGGATTTTGCCGGTGATCACTATTGCCCGTGAGCAAGACATCCTGCCGCTGGCCGATGCCCTGGCCGCCGGTGGCCTGACGGCGCTGGAAGTGACCTTGCGTTCGCAATACGGCCTCAAGGCCATCCAGGTGCTGCGCGAGCAGCGTCCGGAACTGGTGACCGGCGCCGGCACGGTGCTCGATCGCCATATGCTGGCCGCCGCCGAGGCTGCCGGTTCGCAATTCATCGTGACGCCGGGCATTACCCGCGACCTTCTGGAAGCCAGCGTGCAGAGCCCGATTCCGTTGTTGCCGGGGATCAGCAATGCCTCGGGCATCATGGAAGGCTACGGCCTGGGCTATCGTCGCTTCAAGTTGTTCCCGGCCGAGGTCAGCGGTGGTGTTGCCGCGATCAAGGCCCTGGGCGGCCCCTTCGGCGAAGTGAAATTCTGCCCGACTGGCGGCGTCAGTCCGGCCAATATCAAAAGCTACATGGCGTTGAAAAACGTGATGTGCGTGGGCGGCAGCTGGATGCTGGATCCGGAGTGGATCAAGCACGGCGACTGGGCCCGCATCCAGGAGTGCACCGCCGAGGCCCTGGCGCTGCTGGACTGATTGTCTTACCGAGCTTCGTTGTGTGTTCTACGGCTTTACGGTGCGCTTGGTCGGCGCACCGTTTTTTTTTGTCTGTTATTTGACTGCAGCTCCCCGTGGCGAGGGAGCTTGCTCCCGCTGGGCTGTGAAACAGCCCCGATCAGCCCGAACGAGATTGGCCTGACTCACCGAGGTGATAGTTCAAGGGGCTGCTGCGCAGCCCAGCGGGAGCAAGCTCCCTCCCCACGGGTTAGGTGTTGCTCAGGTGGATAAGCGCCTCGGTCAACCGCTCGATATCTCGCGCCAGGGTAATCAACCCCGGCGTGATGCGAATGCACGGGCCGACGCTGGTCTTGCGCACCACGGTAAAAATCCCATATTCCTTGAGCAGCCGCTCGGCCATGACTTGCTGATCGGGCTGGGCGGTGAAGCGCATCGAGGTGATGCCGCAATAGAGCCGCCGATCATCCGGAGTCATGACTTCGATGCCGGGCACATCACGTACCGCGTTCACCCAAAGGTCCCGCAAGTAGCAGAGTCGGGCACCTTTGGCCGACGCGCCGCCCAGGGTGCGGTGTTCTTCAAAGACCAATGGCAGCGTCAGCAGGGCAGGGATGTTGGGCGTGCTGTGGGGTGTGCGTGAGCGCACATCGGTGGCGGGGTAATTGGCTTCGTCCATGTCCGGATCGATGTCGGCCAGCCGCTCCGGAGCGATATAGAGAAAGCCCAGGGCCAGCGGGCCGCCAATCCACTTCTGCAAGTTGAAACCGGCAAACTGGATACCGAGTTTCTTCAGATTGAACTCGATCTGACCCAGGGCGTGGGCGCCGTCGAGAATGATGTCGACATCGAACTCCCGCGCCGCCTCGGCAATCGCCCGGACCGGCATGACGAGGCCGGTCAGGTGGTTGACGTAAGTCAGCGCCATCAGCTTCAGGCGCGGGTGGCGAATGAAGGTTTCCCGATAGGTGCCCACCAGGCTTTCAAAACTGACGGGATACGGGTGGACCAGCTCGATGACCTGCGCCCCACGCTGGCGAGCCAGCCAGCGCATCGCACTTTTGACTGACTCGTACTCGACGTCGCTTATCAGCACCTGGTCGCCAGGCTTGAGGCCGTTGTAATTGCGAATCAGCGTCTGCAAGGCGTCCACCGCGCTGGAGGCCAGCGCCACGCTAGAGGAGGGGACGTGAATCAGTTGCGCTACTTGGCGGCGAATCGCTTCGCCATGTTCCCGGTCGAAATGTTGACGCACGTAGACCGAATTGCCGCGATTGACGAATTCGATGTTGCGCTGATACTCCTCGACCACGGTACGCGACATCCGCCCGAAGTAGCCGTTCTCGAGGTTGAGCGGACCATCGGGCTCGACGTCGTAGCGGTCGACGAAGGTCTGCCAGAAAGCTTCATCATGGGCGCGCAAGGTGTTTTCGGGCATGGGCGGGTTCAGTCGGTCAATGGCGTGGTTTGGGCAGGCCGTGTTTGGCGCGCAGCGGATCCAGCAGGTCCGACAGACCGTTGTGGTCGATCTCCTGCATCAATGCCAGCAAAGCGCCGAGTTCTCCATGGGGGAAACCCTCCCGGGCAAACCAGTTCAGGTACTGGCCTGGCAGGTCGGCGAGGATTCGGCCCTTGTATTTGCCAAAGGGCATCTGGCGCGTCACCAGCAGTTCGAGCTTTTCCGGATTCATGGCGATTTGTCTTGATAGGAACCATCGGCAAAATACAGGCATTCTGCATGCAGGCCAAATGACAGATCATGCAAATAACGCGGATACAGATTTTTGAGTATTTCCTAACTTATTGAATTTAAACAATTTTAATTGTTGTTTTTGGCTGGCACGGCCAATGCAATATTCCTTGCAGGTTTTTATTCACCAAGCAAAGGAACTGAAAAATGACTGACATCAATAAAGAATCCATCTCTGTCTTGAACGACCTGATCGAGACCAGCAAGGATGGCCAGGAAGGATTCAAGACCTGCGCTGAAGACATCAAGCATCCAGAACTCAAGGCCCTGTTCGTTAAACGCGCGGCCGATTGCGCAACTGCTGCGGCCGAGCTGCAAGCCGCTGTGCGCTCGTTGGGCGGCGATCCGGAAACTTCCACCAGCGTCGCTGGCGACCTGCACCGTCGTTGGGTAGACGTGAAGGCGATGTTCACCGGCAAGGACGAAGAAGCGGTGCTCAACGAAGCCGAACGCGGCGAAGACCATGCACTCAAGGCGTACAGGGAAGCCATCGAGAAGATCAACAAGCACAACCTGGTCGGTATCCGTGACCTGGTTGAGCGTCAGTACCACGGCGTGCAACGCAACCACGACCAGGTTAAGGCGCTGCGTAACCAGGCGCGTGCCAGCTGACACTTGCCTGTGACGCGAAAAAACGCCAGCTTGCTGGCGTTTTTTTTTGGCTACGAAACCGCAATAGTGTTTGTCGGATCGATCAATAATCTGCTCTGGACTCGAATAGGTAGCTAGCTAATAATTGCATCGCCTGACATGCGATCTATCGTTACTACGCTCGTTACCACTGTCCCCAGAAGAGTTTTTTTGCGTGCCCATTACCTTCCAGGCCTTGTTCGCCCCAGACCGCCTCGCTGTGCAGTTCGCCATCAAAACCGTACTGGGTGGTGGATTGGCGTTGTGGCTGGCGTTGCGTTGGGGACTGGAGCAGCCGTCGTGGGCACTGATGACAGCATTTATCGTCGCCCAGCCATTGTCCGGCATGGTGGTGCAAAAGGGGCTGGCGCGGTTGGTCGGTACTTTGGTCGGGACGATCATGTCGGTGGTGTTCATGGGCCTGTTTGCCCAGGCCCCTTGGTTGTTCCTGCTGGCGCTGGCGTTGTGGCTGGGTGTGTGCACGGCCTGTTCGACGCTGTTGCGCAGCGCCTGGTCGTATTCTTTCGTGCTGGCTGGCTACACGGTGGCGATCATTGCCTTGCCGGCCCTTTCCCATCCACTGGGGGTCTTCGATCAGGCCGTGGCGCGGTGCACCGAGATCAGCCTGGGCATTACCTGCGCCACCGCGGCCAGTGCATTGCTCTGGCCGTTGCGGGTCGAACGACAACTGGCGGATCAGGCCCGTGCCGCCTGGCAGAGCGGCATGCAGGCGGCGCGTGCGACGTTGGCCGGCGATGCCCAGGCGCGCAAAGGCTTGCTCGAAATCCTCGGCAAGATCGTTGCGGTGGATGCCCAGCGCGAACACGCCTGGTTCGAAGGCAGCCTGGGTCGCCAGCGCGCCCGGGCCATCAGCGGCTTGAGCCAGAAACTGCTGATGCTGTTGCGTATTTCCCGGTCGGTGCGTCGGCAGTGGAAACAACTCGAGCCTCAGGAAGCCGAAGCGCTCCAGCCGTGGATGGACGAGGTGCAGCAGGCGCTTGCTGCAGACAGCGCGACGCTCCAGGCCCTGCGGCCTCGGGTTCTGGATGCCTCTCATGACCTGCGGATCAGCTCGGCGCAAAGTTACTGTCTGGCTCGTTTCGCCTTGTTGCTCGATACCGCCCTCGCTGCCTGTGCCGCGCTTGCGGCCGTGCAGGAGGGCAGGGCCGCCGCCGATCCGCCGCGCACGCTGGCGCCGCACCGTGATCTGTCCCTGGCCATGGTATTCGGTGCCCGCAGTGCCCTGGCATTCCTGGCGGTTGCCTGTTTCTGGTTGGCGACCGCCTGGCCCGCCGCATCCGGTGCGCTGTTGCTCACCTGCGTGGTGTGCAGCCTGTTTGCCAGCCGCGAAAACGGTGCGCAGATCGGCATGAGTTTCCTGCGCGGTATTTGCCTCGCAGTGCCGACGGCGTTTGTGATCGGCGAGATCTTCCTGCCGCAATGGAGCAGTTTCGCCATGCTCTGCATGGCCATGGGCGTGCCGCTGTTCCTCGGGGCGCTGTGCATGGCCAAGCCACCGCTGTACGCCACGGCCACCTCGTTCTGCCTGCACTTTGTGGTGCTGGTCTCGCCGCTCAATGCGATGAAGTACGACGTATCGGCATTTTTCAACAACGCCCAGGCGATGATGATCGGCGTCGGCGCGGCGGTGCTGGCGTTCAAGCTGCTGATCCTGCGCAACCCGGCCTGGCATAGCCGTCGGCTGCTGGCCGCGACGCTGGAGGATCTGGTCAGGCTGACCCATCGCAATCTGCGTGGTGCCGAAACCTGGTTCGGTGGCCGCATGGCTGACCGGCTATTGCAACTGGCGCGGCATTATCCCGAGCTGCCGGTGCCGGCGCGTAGCCGTTGGGACGACGGCTTGCTGGGCCTGGATGTCGGCGACGAGTTGCTGCATCTGCGCCTGAGCCTGGCTGTCGCCCAGATACCCGACAGCCCGGCCCAGCGCGGATATTTCGCAACCCTGGAGCAGGCGCTGGAACGCGGCCCCGGCGGCGATCAGGCCGAGGCTTTGGCCCAGGCAAGCGACGAATATCTGCGGGTGCTGTCGCAGCAACCGTCCAGCGATGCGCTGAAGCTCGCCCAAGGCGCGGTGGTGCAATTGCAGAACAGCTGGCGCGCCTGGTGCCGCCAGCACGAATCCGAAGAAGGGAAACATAGCCATGGGCTTGCGTGAATGGTCGATTGGCGGGGTGCTGCTCAGCCCGTTCCTGATTTATGTGGTCCTGGCCTTGCTGGCAACCGGGGCGCTGCGCCTGTTGCTTGGCCTGTTGCCGGTCGGGCGCTGGATCTGGCACGAAGCCTTGTTCGACTGCGCCCTGTACGTCTGTGTCCTGACTGTCATTACCCTGGTCCTCGGACCGTTATAAGGAGCTGAACATGCGTACACCCGTACGTGTCGCCGTCACGCTGGGCGTGGTGGCCGTGGCGATCTTCGCCGGGTTTCATCTGTGGCAGTACTACATGCTCACGCCCTGGACCCGGGATGCGCGAATCCGTGCCGACGTGGTGGTGGTTGCCCCTGACGTTTCGGGATGGGTGCGCGAACTCAAGGCCGTGGACAACCAGCAGGTCAAGGCTGGCGACCTGTTGTTGAGTATCGACCGCGAGCGTTTCGAGGCCGCGCTGGAGAAGGCTCGCGCGGTGGTCCAGACCCGTCAGCAGCAGCTGAGCCTGCGTGAACACGAAGCCAGCCGTCGCGCCGCCCTGGGACCCCAGGCGATCAGCGCCGAGCTGCGGGAAAATGCCCAGATCAACGCCGGCATTGCCCGTGGCGAACTGCGCGAGGCCCAGGCCGAGGCCAAGGTCGCCGAGCTGAACCTGGCCCGCAGTCAGGTCCTGGCCCCACGCAGTGGTCATATCACCAATCTGCGCCTGGCCGAAGGCAACTACGTCAACGCCGGGCAACCGGTGATGGCGCTGATTGATGATTCGACGTTCTACGTGCAGGCCTATTTCGAGGAAACCAAACTGCCGAGGATCCGCGTGGGCGATCCGGTCAAGGTCTGGTTGATGAGCGCCGACCATGCGCTGGACGGCCATGTGGAAAGCATCAGCCGCGGTATCACCGACCGCAACACCAACCCCGATGCGCAATTGCTGGCAGAGGTCGAGCCGACCTTCAACTGGGTGCGCCTGGCCCAGCGGATCCCGGTGCGGATCAAGCTCGACAAGGTGCCGGAAGGGGTGAGCCTGAGCGCGGGTATGACGGCGAGTGTGCAGGTGCAAGAGCGGCTGCAATAGCCGCCGCGCTGCGAACTCCGTGGCGAGGGAGCTTGCTCCCGCTCGGCTGCGCAGCAGTCGCAAAAAGAACATCACGGTTAATCAGATTAAACGCGGTGGGCTTTTCTCAGGGGCGCTTCGCACCCCAGCGGGAGCAAGCTCCCTCGCCACGGGGAATCATGATCATCAGCCGATGCTGATCGCCGGCAACGTCGGCAACGTAACAGTCTGCTGCTTGCGCGGAGCCAGGATCTCGGCCTCGCCGTCCACCACCAGTTCATCGCGCTGATTAAACACGCGTGTGGCGATGCGCACGCGGAACTTCGGCAGTTTCTCGAGGATTTCCAGGCGCACGGTCAGGGTGTCGCCAATCTTCACCGGTTTCTGAAAGCTCATCTGCTGGCCGATATAGATGGTCCCCGGCCCAGGCAGCTCGCACGCCACCGCCGCGCTGATCAGCGCACCGCTGAACATGCCGTGGGCGATGCGTTCCTTGAACATGCTGGCGGCGGCGAACTCGGCATCCAGGTGCACCGGGTTGTGGTCGCCGGACATGGCGGCGAACAGCTGGATATCGCGCTCTTCGACGGTCTTGCTGTAGCTGGCGGTCTGGCCGACTTCGAGGGCTTCGTAAGGGATGTTGGTAACCTGGGTCATGTCTGGATCCTGTAACAGGTAAAGGAAAAACGCTGTAAACCTACTCGCTGCGTGGCGGCCGCTGGTGGCTTAGCGCCTGGGCAATCCAGGCCAGCACGTCGGCCGTCACTTCGTCGCGGTTGGTTTCATTGAACAGTTCGTGCCGGGCCTGCGGGTAAATCGTCAATTGCAGATGTTGATTGCCGGCGTCGCGCAGGGCATCGGCCAGATCTTTCAGACGCTTGCCTTCGCTCACCGGATCACATTCGCCGCCAATCACCAGCAACGGCAGGCCCGGATCGATCTGCGCGAGATTGGACGCTTTGCTGATCTGCTGCAAGCCGCCGAGGAGGTCGATCCACAGCTGATTGGTACAACGAAAGCCGCACAGCGGGTCGTGGACGTATTTGTCCACCTCGGCCGGGTCGCGACTGAGCCAGTCGAAGGGTGTGCGCACCGGTTTGAATCTTTTGTTGAAGCTGCCGAATGACAGCCACTCGATGAGCGCGCTACGGCCCGTGGCTCCCTGGCGTCGACGTTCGAGGCGGGCGATCAGGCGTGCCGCGCGGTACAGCGCCACGGGCTGGAAATTCGAACCGCTGAGAATCGCCCCGTGCAGGCTGGCGCTGTGGTGCAGCAGGTAACCCTGGGCGATATAGCTGCCCATGCTGTGGCCCAGCAGGAGAATTGGTATTTCCGGATGTTGCTGGCCGATGTGCTGATTGAGGCTCGCCAGGTCGCCGACCACCTTGGCCCAGCCGTCCTCGTCGGCAAAATGCCCCAGGACTGTTTCCTCGCCGGTCTTGCCATGGCCGCGCAGGTCCGCTGCGTAGACACCATAACCTTCATCGCACAATGCCTGGGCCAGGCGCCCATAACGAGCGCTGTGTTCGGCCATGCCGTGGGCGAGCATGAGCACGGCCTGCGGGGCGGTTTCGGGCAACCATTGGTTGACGAAGAGGCGCCTGTGGTCGGTCGCGGTCAGCCAGAGCGTTTGGTGGATCATGGCGGTTCCTTTGCACAAAGTCAGACGCAGCGTCGCTGCATTGTATAGCGCATCCGTCGCGTCTCGCCTGATCAGGTCGCGGCAAGGGAGGAAGATTCACACGATCTATGACGCAAGTTGCCATATTTGCCTGATTGGCCATAGCTGCTAGTGTCCGAAGAGCTCCGCCTGTGCAAGCAATACGCAAGCGGTCCCGGATACGTTCAGGTAAAGAGGACAAAAACAATGCAGCCTGATTTCTGGAATGACAAACGCCCGACCGGCGTGCCCTCGGACATCGACCTGGGCGCCTACAAGTCGGTTGTCGAGGTGTTCGAGCGTTCCTGCAAGAAATTTGCCGACCGTCCGGCCTACAGCAACATGGGGGTGACGCTCACCTACGCCGAGCTGGAGCGCTACAGCGCGGCCTTTGCCGGTTACCTGCAAGCCAATACCGACCTGGCGCCGGGCGATCGGATCGCCGTGCAGATGCCCAACGTCCTGCAATACCCGATCGCCGTCTTCGGTGCCCTGCGCGCCGGGCTGGTGGTGGTCAATACCAACCCGCTGTACACCCCGCGGGAAATGCGTCATCAGTTCAAGGACTCCGGTGCCCGGGCGCTGGTGTACATGAACCTGTTCGGGCAGAAGGTCCAGGAAGTGCTGCCCGACACCGACCTGCAGTTCCTGATCGAAGCGAAGATGGGCGACCTGATGCCCACCGCCAAAGGCTGGCTGGTGAATACGCTGGTCAGCAAGGTCAAGAAAATGGTGCCGGCCTATTCGCTGCCCCAGGCCATTTCCTTCAAGAGCGCCTTGCGCCTCGGCCGAGGTCAGGGCATCAAGCCCCTGAACGTCAGCCTCGACGACATTGCCGTGCTGCAATACACCGGCGGTACCACCGGGCTGGCGAAAGGCGCGATGCTGACCCACGGCAACCTGGTCGCCAACATGCAGCAGGCCCGGGCGTGCCTGGGGCAGATCGGCGATGACGGCCAGCCGCTGTTGCGTGAGGGCCAGGAAGTCATGATCGCGCCGTTGCCGCTGTACCATATCTATGCGTTCACGGCGAACTGCATGTGCATGATGGTCACCGGCAACCACAACGTGTTGATCACCAATCCCCGGGATATCGGTGGCTTCATCAAGGAACTGAAGAACTGGCGGTTCTCGCTGTTGCTGGGGCTCAACACGCTGTTCGTGGCGCTGATGGATCATCCGGATTTCAAGACGCTGGATTTCTCCAGTCTCAAGGTCACCAACTCAGGCGGCACCGCGCTGGTCAAGGCCACGGCCGAACGCTGGAAGCAGCTCACCGGGTGTGGCATCACCGAGGGCTACGGCCTGACTGAAACCTCGCCAGTGGCCAGTGCCAACCCTTACGGCGGCAAGTCGCGCCTGGGTACGGTGGGGCTGCCGGTGCCGGGTACGCTGATGAAGGTCATCAACGACGACGGCGGCGAGCTGCCCTTGGGCGAGCGCGGCGAGCTGTGCATCAAGGGCCCGCAGATCATGAAGGGCTATTGGAACAAGCCCGAGGCGACCGCCGAAGTGCTGGACAGCGAAGGCTGGTTCAAGTCCGGCGATATCGCGGTAATCGATCCCGACGGGTTCGTGCGCATCGTCGACCGCAAGAAAGACATGATCATCGTCTCGGGTTTCAACGTGTATCCCAACGAGATCGAGGACGTGGTCATGGCTCACCCGAAAGTCGCCAGTTGTGCGGTCATCGGCGTGCCGGACGAGCGTTCGGGGGAGGCGGTGAAACTGTTCGTGGTGGCCCGTGAGGCGGGCGTCAGCCTTGAAGAACTCAAGGCCTACTGCAAGGAGAACTTCGCCGGCTACAAGGTCCCCAAGCACATCGTATTGCGTGATTCGCTGCCGATGACACCGGTGGGCAAGATCCTGCGGCGGGAACTGCGCGATATTGCCTGAGGCGCTTGCCTCAATGTAAAACCTGTGGGAG
>NZ_JBHFJB010000152.1:43815-57856 GCF_057334555.1 Pseudomonas sp. AGC41 | reverse complement strand
CAGTCGATCAGTGACAGAGATGTCGGCTGATACGCCGCTATCGCGAGCAAGCTCGCTCCCACAGTTGTTATGTGTCGATTATTCCGCTCTTAGAATTTTTACTCTAAAAATGACCATTGGATTTTCTTGAGTCAGATTTGTGACTGTAGAGCCCATTTTTGGCTCTAGTCGACCCTCGGCAAAGCTGCTACTCTCGGCGCGCTTTTGTGACTTCTCGGCCTTGATTCAAGCCAGATTCACCAACAAAACACACACCAATAATAATCGCATCAAATGCGGTGAAGAATTCGCGTTGCTGAGGAGTGGGCTTCCATGATTGAAGACTTTTGGAAGGATAAGTACCCAGCTGGGATTGCTGCCGACATCAATCCAGACGAGTATCCGAATATTCAGGCGGTGTTGAAGCAGTCCTGCCAACGCTTCGCCGACAAGCCGGCATTCAGCAACCTCGGCAAGACGATCACCTACGGTGAACTCTACGAATTGTCCGGTGCCTTTGCCGCGTACCTGCAACAGCATACCGATTTGCAGCCGGGCGATCGAATCGCCGTGCAGTTGCCCAACGTTCTTCAGTATCCGGTGGCCGTTTTCGGCGCGATCCGTGCCGGGCTCATTGTGGTCAATACCAACCCGCTGTACACCGCGCGGGAGATGGAACATCAATTCAACGACTCCGGCGCCAAGGCGTTGGTGTGCCTGGCCAACATGGCGCATCTGGCCGAGAACGTGGTGCCCAGGACCAGCGTCAAGCACGTCATCGTCACCGAAGTCGCCGACTTGTTGCCGCCGCTCAAGCGCCTGCTGATCAACAGTGTGATCAAGTACGTCAAGAAGATGGTCCCGGCCTATCACCTGCCCAAGGCCATCAAGTTCAACGACGTGCTGAGCAAGGGCCACGGCCAGCCCGTGAACGAAGCCAACCCCACCAGCGATGACGTGGCCGTTCTGCAATACACCGGCGGCACCACTGGCGTGGCCAAGGGCGCCATGCTGACCCACCGCAACCTGGTGGCGAACATGTTGCAATGCAAGGCATTGATGGGCTCCAACCTCAATGAAGGCTGCGAAGTGTTGATCACGCCGCTGCCGCTGTACCACATCTATGCGTTCACCTTTCATTGCATGGCGATGATGCTGATCGGCAACCACAACATCCTGATCAGCAACCCGCGCGACTTGTCGGCGATGGTCAAGGAACTGTCGAAGTGGAAGTTCAGCGGTTTTGTCGGCCTCAATACGTTATTTGTGGCCCTGTGCAATAACGAAGCCTTCCGCAAGCTGGATTTTTCGGCACTGAAGGTGACCTTGTCCGGTGGCATGGCCCTGCAACTGGCAGCGGCCGAGCGCTGGAAGGCGGTCACCGGCTGCCCGATCTGCGAGGGCTACGGCATGACCGAGACCAGCCCGGTGGCAACGGTCAATCCGATCCAGCACATCCAGGTCGGCACCATCGGCATTCCGGTGCCATCAACGCTGTGCAAGGTCATCAATGACGCGGGCGTCGAATTGCCACTCGGTGAAATCGGCGAATTGTGTGTGAAAGGTCCGCAAGTGATGAAGGGCTACTGGCAGCGCCAGGAGGCCACCGACGAGATTCTCGACGGTGAAGGCTGGCTCAAGACCGGTGATATTGCGCTGATCCAGCCGGACGGCTACATGCGCATCGTCGATCGCAAAAAGGACATGATCCTGATCTCCGGCTTCAACGTTTACCCCAACGAACTGGAAGACGTACTGGCCACCCTGCCGGGCGTGCTGCAGTGCGCGGCGATCGGTGTACCGGACGAGAAGTCCGGCGAGGCGATCAAGATTTTCATCGTCGTGCGTCCAGGAGCCACGCTCACCAAGGAACAGGTGATGGAGCACATGCGCGCCAACGTCACCGGCTACAAAGTCCCCAAGTCCGTGGAATTCCGCGACGCACTGCCGACCACCAATGTGGGCAAGATCCTGCGGCGCGAGCTGCGCGATGAAGAACTGAAGAAGCTGGGGCTGAAGAAGTAAACCCGCCGCCAATGAAAAGCCCCGCTGATGCGGGGCTTTTTGTTACAAGGCTATGGCCTCGCGCGGGGCGGCCGTTGTGGCAATCGGACTACAACCGAAACTGGGCAAAATCCAGGTTGGTGCCACCCGGCCGCATGTCTTGCAGGTACGAGTCCTTGTCGGCACTCAGTTCCAGGCTCAGGGCCGCCTTGCGTTTGCCCTGGTTGCGTACTTCCAGGCCTTCCAGTTTTTCCCGCAGAAACACTGTCGGCACTTTCAGGTGCAGCAGTTCATCGGTGGCGGGGGTGTGCAGCAGCAGGTGAATCCATTCGTATTGACCAATGGCCAGGCGGGCCACCGGAATGTCGAACCAGAAGATGTTGCGGTTGCGGTTCAATTCGCTGAAGTGGCAGTTGTTGACACCCAACACGGCGCCGCCCAGTTCCTGGTTTCTGCGGGCGATGGCCTGCTTTTTATCAAGTTTCATAACGTTCCTACGGGATTGGAGCTTCAGGTCGCAGCCTGAATAAGTGGGGCATTCTCGGGGGTTGATCGGCAAACATAAAGCGCAACCTGCAGTCGCCGACAAAATCAGCCGCAGAAAAAATGAAACTCCCCGCAAACGGCCCCGGTCAACCCTTATGTAATGACTTTTCTTATGGTTAGTCACAGGAGACACATCATGGGTAGCACGAGCGATAAAGTGAAGGGCGTTGCCAACGAAGCCGCCGGCAACATCAAGCAAGGCGTCGGCAAGGCCACCGATAACGACCGCATGCGCGCCGAGGGCGTGGTCCAGGAGAAAAAGGGTGAAGCCCAGCAAACCGCGGGCAAGGCCAAGGATGCCGTCAAGAAAGGCGTCGACGAGGCGTAACCGGTCTGCTGAAGCGTGATTGGAACGGTCATCTGCGGGTGGCCGTTTTCATGTCGACTCGAACTTGCACCGGGGGAAATTGTTCCAAAGTCGCCAACAGGTTACTTTGTCTTGGCATAACCCGATGAGTCGCCAGGCGACCTTCCTTTTTTGCGGCGAAAGGAGACGCACATGATGTTCCCCGCCTTGAAAGGCTTGCCCCTGCACCGTGTGATGATGCGCACGGTGACCGAGTTTCTCGACGACGAGATGTCGACGTACGCCTCCGCACTGGCTTACCAGATGTTGTTTTCGCTGTTTCCCTTCATTCTTTTCCTGATCGCCCTGATCGGTTTCCTGCATCTGCCGGATTTTTTCTCCTGGCTGCGCCTGCAATCGGAACTGGTGCTGCCGCCGCAGGCGCTGGAACAGGTCAACCCGGTGATCGACCAGCTCCAGCAGTCCAAGGGTGGCCTGCTGTCGGTCGGTATCGTGATTGCGTTGTGGACCGCGTCGGCCGGTGTGCGGCTGATGATGAGCGCCATGAATGCCGCTTATGACGTGGTCGAAGGGCGTCCGGCCTGGAAGCGTTTTCCGCTGTCGATCCTGTACACCGTCGGCATTGCGGGCATGCTGCTCGCCGCCGCGGCGCTGATGGTGCTGGGGCCGCAGGTGATGGGCTGGATTGCCTCGCAGATCGGGCTGGAGGAATTCATTGTCACCGTCTGGACGCTCGCGCGCTGGCCGGTCATCGTGTTTTTGCTGATGGTGGCGGTGGCGCTGATCTACTACGTGATGCCCGACGTCAAACAGGAGTTTCGCTTCATCACGCCGGGCTCGGTATTGGCGGTGGTGGTCTGGATCATCGCGTCCCTGGGCTTCGCGTTCTACGTCAAGACCTTCGCCGACTACAACGCCATGTATGGCAGTATCGGCGCGATCATCGTGCTGTTGCTGTACTTCTATATCTCGGCGGCGGTACTGTTGCTCGGCGCTGAGATGAACGCGGTGATCGAGCACATGTCCGCCGAAGGCAAGGACCAGGGCGAAAAGAACCCCGGCGAGCACGAGAAACAGCATGTGTCGGGCCTCGGGCGCGATCATTCCATCCCTCATAACCACGCTGACGAAGCCCGACCATGATCCGCGAAATCCTGAAGATGGGCGACGAACGCCTGCTGCGCATCGCACCGCCGGTGCCGCCAGAAATGTTCGACAGCGTCGAGTTGTGGCAGTTGATCGACGACATGTTCCAGACCATGGAAAGTGTCGGCGGCGTCGGCCTGGCGGCGCCGCAGATCGGCGTCGACCTGCAACTGGTGATCTTCGGCTTCGAGCATAGCGAGCGTTACCCCGATGCCGAGGCGGTGCCGCAGACCATCCTGATCAACCCGCTGATCACGCCGCTGAGCCCGCTGATGGAGGAGGGCTTCGAGGGCTGTCTATCGGTGCCGGGCCTGCGCGGTGCGGTGGATCGCTACCAGCACATCCGCTACGAGGGTTTCGACCCGAAGGGCGAGCCGATCGTGCGCACCGCCTCAGGCTTCCACGCGCGAGTGGTCCAGCATGAATGCGATCACCTGATCGGCCGCTTGTACCCGTCGCGCATCACCGACTTCAGCAAGTTCGGGTTCACCGAGGTGATGTTTCCGGAGCTGGATCCCACCGCCGACGATTAACACCGCACCCGCCGAAACTGTGGGAGCGAGCCTGCTCGCGAATGCGCTGTATCAGCCAAATCATCTATTGAAGTCAGATCGCCTTCGCGAGCAGGCTCGCTCCCACATGGGATGTGTAGTTGTTCAGGATTGCGCAGGCACCAATCCCATCGCAATCATCGGCTTGCTCCGCGCATACCGGCTCAGCCGTTCAGCCATCGCATAAGGCAGTTGTGGGTCGAAACCGAACCCGCGTCGCTCATAGAAGCCGCGCAGCTCTGGATGACAGAACAGCCACACCGGCTCGTCCACGCCTTTCACCGCCTCTTCTATCAATCGCGCCGCGATGCCTCGCGCGCGGAACGCCGGGTCGACGAACAACCCCGTCAACCAATGCCCACCGGACACCGGTCGCAGGCACAGGGCCGCGACGATTTCATCGCGCCGCGCCACCCAGAGTTGCGCGTCGCGCACGGCTTTCATCGAGGATTGGTGGGTACGGTAAAACTTGTTCATCAAGGGCCACAGCGGCTCCTCGAGACGGGTGTAATGGAGTTCGGACATGGCGCAGGCTTGAAGGCAATGAAGGCGGGCGATTATAGGGGAACAAACAACGCGCCGGGATTTCGGGCGCTGGCCTGGGTCTGGACGTTATCTGGCAAGGCCTGCAGCGCGGCGCTTTGCAGGCCGGTGCCGCTCAGGTGCTTTCGCGAATTTTCAGCTCGAACCCCAGGTCCACCACCGGCTGGGCGATGCGGTTGCCAGCCATCAAGGTGAGCATCTGTTCAGCGGCACGGCGGCCGATGGCTTCCCGTGGGGTGCTGATGCTGCTCAAGCGCGGCACCATGTGTGCCGAGGCGGGCAGGTCGTTGAAACCGAGGATCGAAACCTGCTCGGGGATCCTGATACCGCTGCGCAACGCTTCGAGCAGGGCGCCGTGGGCCAGGTCGTCGTTGCCGAAGAAGATCGCATCGACGTCCGGGTGGCTGGCGAGCAACTGCAGGAACAACTCGCCGCCCAGGCCCACCGATGACGGACGCGGCGTGAGTATTTCCAGGTCCGGGTCGTAGAGCCCGGCCTCCTGCAATGCGCGCCGGAAACCTTCGCCGCGCAACAGCGTGCGCTGGTCCAGTTGCGCGCCGATATAGGCCAGGCGCTTGCGGCCTCGGGAAACCAGGTGTTCGGCAGCGGTTTCGCCGGCCTTGAGCTGGGAGAAACCCACACAGTTGAGGCCGGCGCCCGGGTCCAGTTCCATCATGTACACGCAGGGAATGTTGCTGGCCTCGATCATCCGCCGGGCGCTTTCGGTGCGGTCGAAACCGGTCAGCAGCAAACCCCGTGGCTGATAGGCCATGTAGTTGCGCAACAGGTCTTCTTCCTCGTCCCGGGAATAGTGATAGTTGCCGATCACCACTTCGAAACCCTTGGGCCGCAGGACCCGATGGATGGCTTCCAAGGTGTCGATGAACAACAGGTTGGACAACGACGGCACCAACACCACCACCGAATGACTCTGGGCCGAAGCCAGGGCGCGGGCGGCGGGGTTGACGACGTAGTTGAGTTCCACGGCGGCCTGGCGGACCTTGTCCACCAATTCGACGGCAACGGTGCTGACGCCGCGCAGCGCACGGGAGGCGGTGATCGGGCTGACCCCGGCCAGGCGTGCGACTTCGTTGAGCGTGGGGCGACCGGTGGTGCGAGTATTCTTATCGTTTTTAGGGGCGGTCATCAGGGCGGCTTGCCAAACAAAAATCAAGGTACTAAGGTAGCGCTGTCTCGGCGCGGCTGCAAATGCGTGAGCAGGGTTTGCCTGATCCCCTGTCCGCTGGCGTCGTGGACGTACATGCTGCAACCACAAAAATGACAAGAAGGCGTCGGCAACTTCTGCTTTTGCTGCGGTGTCATAACTGGCAAAGGTAGCGCTGTCTGCGCGCTGAGGTGTTACATGAATAATCCAATCACCGCCCTGGTCATCATGGGCGTTGCCGGTTGCGGCAAAACCTGCGTCAGCCAGGCCCTGTGCCAACTGAGCGGCGCCACCGCCATTGAAGGCGACACTTTCCACCCTGCGGCCAACATCCAGAAGATGAGCGCCGGTATCCCCCTGAACGACGATGACCGTGCCGGCTGGCTCGACAGCCTGTGCGACGAGTTGCGCCGTGTCGACGCCATGGGCGCGCGCCCGGTGCTGACCTGCTCGGCCCTCAAGCACAGTTATCGCGAGCGCCTGCGCAGTGCCTTGCCGGGCCTGGGCTTCGTATTTCTTGAACTGACCCCGGAAGTGGCCGCTGATCGCGTGTCCCATCGCCCGGGCCATTTCATGCCGTCGACCCTGATCGACAGCCAGTTTGCCACCCTTGAATCTCCTGTCGGCGAGCCCCTGACCCTGGCTCTGGATGCGTCCAGCCACAGCGTTGATGAATTGGCCCGCCAGGCTTACGTCTGGTGGCTGGCCCACGGCCTGAAGCTTGCGAGCTGAAGCGTGAACAATTTGCGTCAGAAAGATAGCGCTGTCCCGACGGCTTGAAAATAACTGCTTCAATAACAACAACAAATCAGGAGACACCTCCCATGTTCGGCATGTCCCACGAGACGTTCCTGCTGCTAGATGCAGTGGTTACGGTGATCGGACTCATCGTCCTCATCACCAAGTTCAAATTCCACCCGTTCATTGCACTGACCATCGCCGCCGCGTTTCTCGGCCTGACGTCGGGCATGCCGACCGGCACCATCATCAAGGCGTTCCAGGACGGCTTTGGTGGCGTGCTCGGTTTTGTCGGCATCATCCTGGCGCTGGGCACAATGCTCGGCAAAATGATGGCCGAGTCGGGCGGGGCCGATCAGATCGCCCAGACCCTGATCCGTGCCTTCGGCAAGGAGAAGGTGCAGTGGGCCATGATGTTCGCCGCGTTCCTGGTGGGCATCCCGCTGTTCTTCGAAATCGGCTTCGTGCTGCTGATCCCGCTGGTGTTCATCGTCGCGCGCCGCACCGGCGTGTCGATCATCAAGATCGGTATCCCGCTGCTGGCCGGTCTTTCCGCCGTCCACGGCCTGGTGCCACCGCACCCGGGTCCACTGCTAGCGATCGGCATCTTTGGCGCTGACATCGGCAAGACCATTCTTTATGGCCTGATCGTCGCGCTGCCGACCGCCATCATTGCCGGACCGATCTTCGGTACGTTCATCGCCAAGCACATCCCCGGTCATCCGAATCAGGAGCTGGTGGACCAACTGGCGCGCGAGACGAACGCCGCCGAATTGCCAAGCTTCAGTATCACCCTGATCACCGTGCTGTCGCCGGTATTCCTGATGCTGCTCAAGACCTTCGCGGATGTGGCGCTGCCGGACGGCAACCTGTTCCGTGTCTGGATGGACATGATCGGTCACCCGATCTCGGCTTTGCTGCTGGCGTTGCTGCTGTCGCTGTACACCTTCGGCTACAAGCAGGGCATCGGTTCCAGCCAGATGCTCAAATGGCTGGACGCGAGCCTGGCGCCGACGGCGGCGATCATCCTGATCATCGGTGCCGGCGGTGGTTTCAAGCAGATGCTGGTGACCAGCGGCGTGGGTGACGTGATCGGCCACATGGCCGTGAGCGCGCAGATTTCGCCGATCCTGCTGGCCTGGTTGGTGGCGGCGGTGATCCGGATTGCGACCGGTTCGGCGACCGTGGCGACCATTACCGGTGCCGGGATCGTGGTGCCGGTGGTGGGAATGATGCCAGGGGTGAACCGGGAGCTGCTGGTACTGGCGACCGGCGCCGGCTCGCTGATCCTGTCTCACGTCAACGATGCGGGCTTCTGGCTGGTCAAGCAGTACTTCAACATGACCGTGGCCGAAACCTTCAAGACCTGGACCGCGATGGAAACCATCCTGTCGGTGGTGGGGCTGATCTTTATCCTGCTGTTGTCGCTGGTGATCTAAACCTGAAGCAATGCCCAACTGTGGGAGCGAGCCTGCCCGCGAAAGCGACATAACATTCAGCATCTCTGTTGACTGTTACATCGCCTTCGCGAGCAGGCTCGCTCCCACATTGGCTTCAGACAGTTGGTGTTGTGTCAGGCGTTAGGTTTGCTCACCAACCCATCCGCCCGGAACATCCCGCGGATCCCGCGTACCGCCTGGCGAATCCGGTCCTGGTTCTCGATCAGCGCAAAGCGCACATGATCGTCCCCATATTCCCCGAACCCCACCCCCGGCGAGACGCAGACCTTGGCTTCGGCCAGGAGCTTCTTGGCAAACTCCAGTGAGCCCAGGTGCGCATAGGTCTCGGGAATCTTCGCCCAGACATACATCGATGCCTTGGGGTTCTCCACCATCCAGCCCAGTTCATGCAGGCCCTTGACCAGTACGTTGCGGCGCTGGCGGTACTGCTCGGCGATGTCGCGCACGCATTGCTGGTCGCCTTCGAGTGCGGCGATGGCGGCCACTTGCAGCGGGGTGAAGGTGCCGTAGTCGTGATAACTCTTGATCCGCGCCAGGGCGCTGACCAGTTCCGGGTTACCGACCATGAAACCGATGCGCCAGCCGGCCATGTTGTAGCTCTTGGACAGGGTGAAGAACTCCACCGCGATGTCTTTCGCGCCTGGCACCTGCATGATCGACGGGGCTTTCCAGCCGTCATAGACGATGTCGGCGTAGGCCAGGTCGTGGATGACCAGCACGTCGTATTGCTTGGCCAGGGCGATGACCCGCTCGAAGAAGTCGAGCTCCACGCATTGCGCGGTCGGGTTGGACGGGAAACCGAGGATCATCATCTTCGGCTTGGGGATCGAACCGCGAATGGCCCGTTCCAGCTCATCGAAGAAATCCACGCCAGGCACCAGCGGCACCGAACGCACCTGGGCGCCGGCGATCACCGCGCCGTAGATGTGGATCGGATAGCTGGGGTTGGGCACCAGCACCGTGTCGCCCTGGTCCAGGGTGGCCAGCATCAGGTGTGCGAGGCCTTCCTTGGAACCGATGGTGACGATGGCTTCGCTTTCCGGGTCGATGTCCACTTCATAGCGGTCCTTGTACCAGCGCGAAATGGCGCGGCGCAGGCGTGGGATGCCTTTGGATGTGGAATAGCCGTGGGTGTCTTCACGCTGGGCGACGGTGACCAGTTTCTCCACGATGTGTGGGGGCGTGGCGCCGTCGGGGTTACCCATGCTCAAGTCGATGATGTCTTCGCCGCGCCGACGCGCAGCCATCTTCAGCTCGGCAGTGATATTGAATACGTACGGGGGGAGTCGATCGATGCGCGCAAAGCGGCGCGGCGAACCTTGTTCGGCCATTATTGCCTCGAGATACGTGAGCGCCCGGAACCGTCCGAGCGACGTCGGCCACTGCGGTGGCCTGCGGCGCAAGATAATCGGGCGAAAGGCCGATTGTCCAGTAGCCGCGCCGAACTATTTTCGACGACACTGTGGCCCTGGCTGCGCCACCCGCGGTGGCCGCAGCGGCTTGTCGGACCTGTCTTACCCAATTGTGATGGAATGAATAATGGAATTTTCCAGCGGCTTCCTGCTGAGCCTTTCCTTGTGCCTGGACATCGGCGTGGCCAATATCGCGATGATCACCCTGGCGATGCAGCGCGGCTATTTCCAGGGCTTTGCCCTGGGCCTGGGGACCTGCGTAGGCGACCTGGTCTATGCGGTCCTGGCGCTGGCGGGAATGACCGTGTTGCTGCAATACGAAACGGTGCGGTGGGTGCTGTGGATCGGCGGTTCGGCGCTGTTGCTGTATTTCGCCGCGAAGATGATTCATTCGGCGGTCTTTCACAGTGCAGTGCTGGCCGAGGCCGGCGAGGTCAGGGGCAACTCGCCGCGTCAGGAGTTTTTTCGCGGGATCTTCCTGGCGATGTCATCCCCCAGCGCCATCCTCTGGTTCGCGGCGGTGGGCGGTGCGCTCATCGCCCGCTCAGGGGGCGGCACGGTGCTCAGTTCAGCACTGTTTCTGAGCGGATTCCTCTGCGCCGGTCTGCTCTGGAGCGCTGGCCTATGCCTGGCGGCAACCCAGGGTGGAAAATTGTTGGGGGATAAATTGCTGCGCTATTCCTACTGGGCATCGGCGGCGATTTTCTGCTATTTCGCCGTCTACGTGATCGTTTCTGGCTACAACGAGTTTGTCGGGACAACCGCCTCGGCCGTCCCGCCTGGACTTTGACAAGCGAAACGGCCTGGCAATCACCGTTTGGGTTCTATACTGCCAAACCCGACTTGAAGTTTTCCGGAGTGTCGAAGCAATGGAATCGCAAAAACGCGTTAATGCATCCGAGCCGCGCTTCGAGCAAGGACGCTTTCAGCTCATCGCCGGTTTCGGCGCGCGTTTTACCCAGGACACCGCCCAGGACATCCCGCTGCTCTGGGAAAAGTTTCTGCCCTGGCTCGGCAAAGTGCCAGGGCAGCAAGACGAAGTGACCTACGGCGTGTGTTGCAACCCGGATGGCGCAGGCGGTTTTGAATACATTGCCGGCGTGGAGATCAGCCGGCTTGACGACCTTCCGGAACAATACCGCTGGATCGAAATCCAGCCCGGGCCCTACGCCGTGTTCGAGCACAAAGGGCCATTGAAGAGCCTTCCGGACACTTTCCAGTACATCTGGAAGGAATGGTTGCCGCAGTCCGGTCACCAGGCGGCGGATGAGCCTGAGTTCGAGCGCTACAGCGAAGACTTCAACCCGCGGACGGGGGAAGGCAGTCTGGAAATCTGGATACCGCTCAAGCCCAGTTGATCGTCGCGAGCCTGTTATTTCAAGACCAACCCCATCCGCCGCTCATAACCGATGCGGCCCTTGTAGGCCTCGCCGCTGTCGACCCAGCCCAGGCGGGTGTACAGGCTGATGGCCGCGTCGTTATCGGCATCCACCGAAAGCTCCAGCCCCTTTATTTCCGGCCATGCCGCTCGGGCCACGGTGGGTAGCGCTTGCAGGCAGGCCTTGCCGTAGCCCTTGCCTTGAGCCCGGCGGTCGACCTGCAAGGCGTGCAGGGTAGCGCTGTGTTCGTTGGCCCAGGCGGGCAGCACGGGTGGCCGCTTGAGCAGCAGGAACGCGACGGGCGCTTCGTCGGCCAGCAGCGCAAAACCCTTTATCCCAGGGGCGGGCCTGGACAGCAGCGTATGCAGCGCACCATGGATATCGCCGGAAAACCTGATCTGTTCGGGGTGGATTTCGATGGCTTCGACCTGTTGCCGTTGCAGCGCGGTCAGGTCTTCATAGGGTACGAGCTGAGCGGTCACGAAAACGTCCGTTGTTTGTCGACAGAATGGACCTTCGATTCTAGCGAAATTTTTTCTTTGGATTATTTTTGTTTGGCTGTCGATTCACTGTTTCTCCAGACGACTAAGGCTGTCTCTAACAAAAAACTGCGGAGAACCACCATGAATACCGAAACCGAAATCCAAGCGTTGATCGACACCTATCGCCAGGCCGTCATGGCCAAGGATGTGGAAAAAGTCATGGCGCTCTACGACGACGATATCGTTTCGTTCGATGCCATCCAGGCCCTGCAATTCAAAGGCAAGACTGCCTACCGGGCGCACTGGGAGGCCTGTATGGAAATGTGCCCCGGTCCGCACAAGTTCGATTTCCATCAGGTCCAGATCACACCGGCCGAAAACATCGCGTTCGCCCATTGGCTGGCCTATTGCGGTGGTACCAACGACAAAGGCGAGGAGCAGGCCTGCTGGATGCGCGTGACCGCCTGCTACAAACGTGCGGCCGGACACTGGAAGATCGTGCATGAGCACTGGTCGGCACCGTTCGATCCGATGGCGGGTACGGCGATATTCGACTTGCAGCCCTGATCGGCTACGGTTTCGTTCTGTCTTCCTTGTCGACCCGTCCGATTGCGGAGCTATCCATGAAGTATCTATGCCTGGTGTACAGCAATGAACAGGTCCTGCACGACTCGCCCGAGAGCCCGCAGGACGCCGAATGCATGGCTTACGCCGAATCGGTCCAGGGCAGCGGCCGCATGCTTGCCGCCGAAGCCCTGGAGTCGGTGCAGACCGCCACCACGGTGCGTATGCGGGGCGGCAAACTGTCGATTACCGACGGCCCGTTCGCTGAGACCAAGGAGCAACTGGCGGGCTTCTACCTGATCGACGCCAAGGACTTGAACGAAGCCATCCAGGTCGCCGGGCACATCCCGGCGGCCCGGGTCGGCTGCGTCGAAGTCCGGCCGATACGCCAACTGAACCCCTGAGCGACAGTCACAACAGGATGATTGCCATGAGTCGTGAACCTGCTTTGTTGTCCGTCAGTCCGGTCACCCAAGGCCTTCCCGGCTGATGTCGGCCGAAGCGGTCAAGGCGCGGGTCGAGCAGGTTTATCGCCAGGATTCGCGGCGAATCCTGGCGACGCTGATTCGCCTGCTGGGGGATTTCGACCTCGCCGAGGAAGCCTTGCACGAGGCGTTCTTCGTCGCGGTCGAGCGCTGGCAGCGCGACGGCGTGCCGGACAATCCGCGGGCCTGGCTGGTGTCAGCCGGGCGTTTCAAGGCGATTGACAGCCTGCGTCGGCGGGCGCGCTTCGCGGCGTCCCAGCCGATGCTGATCGCGCAACTCGAAGAGCTTGAACAGGCCGAGTGGAGTGACGAGGACGTGGAAGACGACCGCCTGCGGCTGATTTTCACCTGCTGCCACCCGGCCCTGGCGGCTGATGCCCAGGTACCGTTGACGCTGCGGGAAGTCTGCGACCTGACCACCGAGGAAATCGCTCGTGCGTTTCTTGCCGCACCGGCAGCCATCGCCCAGCGCATCGTACGGGCCAAGGCGAAGATTCGTGACGCGAAGATCCCCTATCAGGTGCCGTCCCGCACGGAGCTGCCGGAACGACTCGACAGTGTGCTGCGGGTGATCTACCTGGTGTTCAACGAGGGATATTCAGCCTCGATGGGGGCCGAGTTGACCCGCGATGACCTGACCCGCGAAGCCATACGCCTCGCACGCCTGCTGCTGGAGTTGCTGCCCGAAGCTGAAGTGATGGGCCTGTTGGCGTTGATGTTGCTGCACGAGTCGCGGCGGCCTGCACGAATGTCGATGGCCGGCGATCTGGTCTTGCTCGATGAGCAGGACCGGTCGCTATGGGACCAGGCAATGATTGCCGAAGGTTGTGCGATGGTCGAGGCCGCGCTCAACACCCGGCGGTTCGGACCGTATTGCCTGCAAGCCGCGATTGCTGCCGTACACGCTGAAGCGCCGAGCGCCCGGGAAACCGATTGGCCGCAGATCGTCGGCCTCTACGACGTGCTGTTGCGCGCCGTGCCGTCGCCAGTGATCGAACTCAATCGCGCGGCCGCCCTGGCCAAGCGCGATGGGCCGCAGGAGGGGTTACGCCTGGTGGACGGGATACTCGGCAGGGGCGAGCTGCTTGACTATCACCTGGCCCATTCGGCCCGGGCTGAGTTCTGCCGGCAGTTGGGGCGGGTGGAGGAGGCGCGGGCGGCATACAGGCGTGCGCTTGAATTGACGCAGCAACTGCCGGAACGACGGTTCATTCAAGCACGGCTTGCGGGTTTGCAATGAGGGGAGTCGAGCGCATGCCGTGGGGGGGGGGGGGGGGGGG
>NZ_JBHFJB010000152.1:30144-43780 GCF_057334555.1 Pseudomonas sp. AGC41 | reverse complement strand
GAGCTGCGCAGCAGCTCCTTTTATTCAACTGACACGCCGCAGGGGGCCGCTTCGCGACCCAGCGGGAGCAAGCTCCCTCGCCACGGGGGTCTCCTTCATCCTGAACTGGCGGGCAACAGACAAAAAAGGCGACCCGAAGGTCGCCTTTTCAGTCAGCGGGCGTTGATCAGAACTCGTGATCAGCGCTGTCCGGGTTCAGGTCGCTGATACCCAGCTTGCCCGCAGCCTGTTCGATCGAGCCGGTCTGCTTGACCAGAGCGGCAATGGCGTCGCGCACGATCTGGTTGCCCGCGGTGTTGCCGGCGGCGATGAGTTGGTCGTAGTGCTCACCCTTGTTGGCGTGATCGACCATGACCTGGATTTTGGCTTCGGTGTCGGCCAGCTCGGCCTTGAGGGTGGTGTCGGCGGCCGGGTCGGCCTTGGCCACCAGGGAGGACAGGCTCGCGCCGGTCATCTTGCTGCCGTCGACGCGGGTGTATTCGCCCAGGTACACGTTACGCACACCCTTGGCATCGTAGAAATGCGAGTAGTGGGTGTTGTCGCTGAAGCAATCCTGTTCGTCTTCTGGCGAGTTGGCTTCCAGGGAGACTTTCATGCGCTCGCCCGCCAGTTCACCCAGGGACAGGCTGCCCATGCCGAACAGCATCTTGCGCAGACCGGTTTCGGCCGGTTCGGCTTCCAGCGTGGCGCGGTAGTTGTCGGCGACGTTCGGCTTCCAGTTGCCGACCATTTCCTGCAAGTCGTTCACCAGCAGCTGGGTCACGGACTTGAGGTAGGCGCGCCGACGGTCGTTGTGGCCGCCAGTGGCGCCGGCGCCTTCCAGGTAGTCCGAAGCCGGGCGATTGCCGGCACCCGGGCCGGTGCCGTTGAGGTCCTGGCCCCACAGCAGGAATTCGATGGCGTGGTAGCCGGTGGCAACGTTGGCCTCGGAACCACCCAGCTCGTTCAGGCTGGCGAGTTTTTCCGGGGTGATGTCTTTGACGTCGACCTTGTCTTCGCCGACCTGCACTTCGGTGTTGGCGATGATGTTGGCGGTAGCGCCCGGGTTGCCCAGGGCATGCTCGTAGGATTTGTCGACGTAGTCGATCAGGCCTTCGTCCAGGGGCCATGCGTTCACTTGGCCTTCCCAGTCGTCGATGATGGTATTGCCGAAGCGGAACACTTCGCTCTGCAGGTAAGGTACGCGCGCCGCAACCCAGGCAGCCTTGGCGGCTTTCAGGGTGTCGGCGTTGGGCTTGGCGAGGAAGGCGTCGACGGCGGTCTGCAGGGTTTTCGCGGTGGATTCGGCATCGCTGTACACGGCGTAGACGATGTCGGCGTAGTGCGCGACAACGGCCTTGCCAGCGGCTTCGTCGATCTTGCCAGTGGCAGCGGGGGCAGCCGGTGCCGCAGTGCTGGCGGCCGGCGTTGGCGCTTGCGGCGCGGCCGCCTTGTCTTTGCCTTCGCCGCAACCGGCGAGGGAAATAGCGATGGCCAACAGACTGGCGGTAGCCAGAGGCATACGAATCATGGCGAACATCCTGCTTCGGTGATGAATGGGACAGGCGCGAGGGCGCGCAAAACTGCGACATAATGCGAAAGATTTGCATTATATGTAAAGAGCTGCGGCGGTAATATTTCTAGCGTAGGCAGCCCGCGGAGAAGGGGGGAAACAGTCAGATGATCGAGGCGTTGATGCGCTCGGCTTGCTTCAGGTAGTTACCCAGCTCCCGCGCCGGCAACGGTTTGCTGTAGTAGTAGCCCTGACCTTCATGGCAGCCCTCGGCAATGATGTAGGCTTCCTGCTCGATCGTTTCGACGCCTTCGGCGATCACCTGCATGCCCAGGCTCTTGCCGAGCTGGATGATGGCGCGAACGATCGTCGCATCGTCTTCGTCATCGAGCAGGTCCTGGACGAAACTCTTGTCGATCTTGATCTTGTCCAGCGGCAGGCTCTTGAGGTAACTCAAGGACGAATAGCCGGTGCCGAAGTCGTCGATGGCGATCAGCGCGCCGGAACGGCGCAGGCTCAACAGATGCTGGGCGGCCGTGGTGATGTCTTCCATCAGGCCGGTCTCGGTGACCTCCAGTTCCAGGCTGCGCGGGGGCAAGCGGTACATCTGCAGGAAATTGCTTACCACCCTGGGCAGTTCGGCGTGGTGCAGTTGCACCGTCGACAGGTTGACGGCCATGCGCAGGTCGACAAAACCTTGGTCGTGCCATTCGCGCAACTGTTTGCAGGCCTGGTCCAGCACCCATTCGCCGATGGCGATGATGGTGCCGTTCTGTTCCGCCAAGGGAATGAACAGGTCGGGCGGCACGAGGCCGTGCTCGGGGTGATGCCAGCGGATCAGCGCTTCGGTGCCGACCACCCGCAGGTCGCGGTAGCTGACCTGCGGCTGGTAGACCAGGCTGAACTGGTCGCGAGCCAACGCCTCGCGCAGGTCTTTTTCCAGTTCACGCCGGCGACGCATTTCGCTGTCGACGCTGGCGATATAGAACTGGTAGCGATTGCGCGAGCGCGTCTTGGCCAGGGTCATGGTCTGCTCGGCTTTTTGCAGGAGCTTCTCGGTGCTGTCGCCGTCCTCGGGGAACAGCGTGATACCGATGGTGGCCCGCAGGCGGATTCCCTGATCATCGAGAATGAAGGGTGCTTCCAGATCGTCGAGGATACTCTGGGCCAGTTCGGCGGCCTCGTAAGGCTGCTCGATATCGGCTTGCACCAGGGCGAACTGGTCGCCACCCAGCCGCGCCAGGGCGCCGAGGCGTCCACTGTGGGCGCGCAGCCGATCGGCCAGGGCCAGCAGCAACTGGTCGCCGGTCTGATAGCTGAACTGTTCGTTGATGCCCTTGAAGTCGTCCAGTCCCACACACAACACGGCCACGCGACGTTGCAGGCGCCCGGCGTCCACCAGGATCTTGTCCAGTTGTTGTTGCAACTGCTGGCGATTGGGCAGACCGGTGAGGAAGTCGTACTGGGCCATGCGCAGCAGGCTGTTTTCCGCTTCGTGGCGCAGGTGGGTGTTGCGCTCGATGGATTCGAGCAATTGGTTCGCGGTGTTGATCCACAGGCCGAGCTCGTTCTGCTCATGGCCCCGTAGCTGCGGGATCTTGTGCGCGCTGGGGCGATCGGGGTTGATTTCGGTCAGGTGCTGGATGATCCGCGACAACGGTTTGGTCAACAGCCAGTGATAAACCAGGTACAGCACCAGGCCCATGGCCAGGGCCCGGAGCATTCCGGAAATGAAAATGATCACCGAGGCGACGATGAAGCCCTGGCCATAGGTGGCGGTGTCAAGAGTGATGCTCAGGTCGCCGTAATATTCACTATAAGGTCCGCGTCCTACCAACTGCGTGGTGAAGGTGCGTTCCTGGCCCAGGATCAGGTCGGTCAGCCAGCGGCTTTCGGAATGCTGCAGGGGCCGGCTCTTCTCGGCGAGCATGGTTTCGTGGGGGTGGCCGATGGAGGCCATGCGCACGGCCTCGTCCTGGAACAGGCCTTCGATCACCTGCATGCCCATTTCCCGGTCAAGGCTGTAGACCGCCTGGGTAGAAGGATCACGGAACATATCGAGGATGCGCTGGGCGTCGTCGGCGACGGCCCGATTGGTTTTGTAGGCGTCGAAAACGATCTGGGCGCAGCTCAAGACCACGCCAACGATCAATGCCGAAAGGAGCACGACCCGGAGCAACTTCACAGACAAGCTGTTCTTGAGTTCCAGCTTCAAAGAGGGATTCCTTGTTCCGTGCGGGTAGCGTCAAGTTGCCATGAGTATTGGCAATCCTGTGATGTCAGTCAAAGGGACAATCAAACACAAGGTTTTTCGCCTGAAACCTGGCCGTTATACGGTGTTTACAGAGTCTTTGCTCTACGACCATTGTTTCGGTTGAGGGGGGCTGCAACTTGAGGCCTGGCGGGATTATTTATCGGATTTCAGACGCGAGGTCATTTGCACGCTGCGAAGCTATTGTGGGAGCGAGCTTGCTGGCGATGAGCAAGGTACCGTCAACATCTCAGTGTCTGAACCACCGCTATCGCGAGCAAGCTCGCTCCCACAAAGTAAAACCGAAAAAAAAGCGCTTTCCCGTCTCCGGAAAAGCGCCGTTTTCATTGGCATCACAACTTACGCAGTAAAGGTCTTGCCTTCGAACTGCTCAGCCACGAACTTCCAGTTGACCAGGTTCCAGAACGCTTCGACGTACTTCGGACGAACGTTGCGGTAGTCGATGTAGTAGGCGTGTTCCCAGACGTCGCAGGTCAGCAGCGGAGTGTCGCCGCTGGTCAGCGGGTTGCCGGCGCCGATGGTGCTGGCCAGGGCCAGGGAGCCGTCGGCCTTTTTCACCAGCCAGCCCCAGCCGGAACCGAAGGTGCCGATGGACGTCTTGCTGAATTCTTCCTTGAACTTGTCGAACGAACCGAAGGCTGCGTTGATGGCTTCAGCCAGGGCGCCGGTTGGTTGACCGCCGGCATTTGGCGCCAGGCAGTTCCAGTAGAAAGTGTGGTTCCAGACCTGAGCGGCGTTGTTGAAGATACCGCCCGAGGAAGTCTTGACGATTTCTTCCAGGGTCTTGCCTTCGAACTCGGTGCCAGGCACCAGGTTGTTCAGGTTCACGACATAGGTGTTGTGGTGCTTGTCGTGGTGGTACTCGAGAGTCTCTTTGGAGATGTGCGGCTGCAGAGCATCGTGTGCATAGGGCAGCGGCGGCAATTCGAAAGCCATGGTGATTCTCCTAATCAGGTCAGTTGCGGTGAGCGCAAGGCCGATCACGGGCGGCCAGACTAGCGCCGGTGAGTTTGTACTCTTTGCGGCGCAGGAGTCGGATCATAGCACCGGGGGTGCGGCATAACCACGCAACAACTGTGTGGAATAGAGGTTCCAGAGCGGTTTGCAATATCAGCCCGAGACGATCAATTGCAGCGCCACGGTGAACATCATCAGCGCCACCAGCAGGTCCAGTATCCGCCAGGTACCGGGTCGGGCCAGCCAGGGAGCCAGCCATGCGGCGCCGATCGCCAGGGTCGAAAACCACAGCAGCGAGGCACTGGCCGCCCCCATGACGTAGGCGCCGGGCATGCTCTGCTGGGCGCCGAGGGAGCCGATCAGCAGCACGGTATCGAGATACACGTGGGGGTTGAGCAGCGTAACCGCGAGTGCGCTCAGCAGGACCGTTCCCAGTGAGCGCGCGGCCTGTTTTTCATCGCGTTGCAGGCTCTGTTTCGAACAGGCGCGGCGCAGCGCCTGGGTACCGTACCAGAGCAGAAACGCGGCGCCGCCCCAGCGTGCGATTGAAAGCAGCAACGGGCTTTGTGCCAATAGCGTCGCCAGACCGAACACTCCGGCGGCGACCAGCAACGCATCGCAGATGATGCACAAGGCGGCTACCGGCAAATGGTGCTCGCGGCGCAAGCTCTGGGCGAGCACGAAAGCGTTCTGCGTGCCAATGGCCATGATCAACCCGAGGGCGACCAGCAGCCCGTTTACATAACTTTGCCACATGACATCAATTCTCCAGCTGGATTTGCAATGCTGGCCATTCTCCGGTCCGGCGCGGTATAAGAAAAACCAATCTTGCTGATTGCTCATTAGGAATACTGATGTTCGATTACAAACTGCTGTCCGCCCTGGCGGCCATTGTCGAGCAGGCCGGCTTCGAGCGTGCCGCCCAGGTGCTGGGACTGTCGCAGTCGGCAATCTCCCAACGGATCAAGCTTTTGGAAGCGCGTGTCGGCCAGCCCGTGCTGGTGCGGGTCACGCCGCCGGTGCCCACCGAAATCGGCCGACGCTTGCTCAACCATGTGCAACAGGTTCGTTTGCTTGAGCGCGACCTGCAAAGCCTGGTACCGGCGCTGGATGAGGCCGGGTTGCCGGAGCGCCTGCGAATTGCCCTGAACGCCGACAGCCTGGCTACCTGGTGGGCCGGTGCGGTGGGCTCGTTCTGTGCCGAGCGGCAGTTGTTGCTGGACTTGGTGGTGGAAGACCAGAACGTCGGCCTCAAGCGCATGCGCGCCGGGGAGGTGGCGGCCTGCGTCTGCGCCAGCGAACGGCCGGTGGCCGGCGCCCGCAGCGTATTGCTCGGGGCCATGCGCTACCGGGCGCTTGCCAGCCCCGCGTTCATCGCCCGGCACTTCCCCGGCGGGGTGCGCGCCGATCAGTTGGCTCGCACACCGGCCCTGGTGTTCGGCCCGGATGATTTCCTCCAGCACCGCTACCTGGCTTCCCTCGGTATCGAGGGCGGTTTCGAGCACCATCTGTGCCCATCGTCCGAAGGCTTCATCCGTCTCGCCGAGGCGGGACTTGGCTGGGGACTGGTGCCGGAACTGCAAGTGCGCGAGCAACTGGCGCGGGGCGTGCTGGTGGAGTTGTTGCCTGACAAGCCGATTGATGTGCCGCTGTACTGGCATCATTGGCGTAATGGCGGACAGTTGCTCGGTCTGTTGACCGAGCAACTGATTCAGGCGTCCCGGCAGTGGCTGGTGCCGTTGGCCTGACTGACAGCGTCAGGATTAGACGAAGTATGCAAAACCCTAGCAATCGGAGCACTACATGAAGATTCTGGTCACCGGCGCAAGCGGCTTCATCGGCGGGCGCTTCGCGCGTTTCGCCCTTGAGCAGGGCCTGGATGTACGGGTCAATGGCCGCCGGGCCGAAAGCGTCGAGCATCTGGTGCGGCGTGGCGCCGAGTTCATCCAGGGCGACCTCAGCGAGCCGATGCTGGCCCTCGATCTGTGTCGCGATGTCGATGCCGTGGTGCATTGCGCCGGTTCGGTGGGGCTCTGGGGGCGCTATCAGGACTTTCACCAGGGCAACGTCCAGCTCACCGAAAACATCGTCGAGGCGTGCCTCAAGCAAAAGGTCCGGCGATTGGTGCACCTCTCCTCACCGTCGATCTATTTTGATGGCCGTGACCACTTGGGACTGACCGAAGAGCAGGTGCCCAAACGTTTCAAGCATCCCTACGCCGCCACCAAATACCTGGCCGAACAGAAAGTCTTCGGTGCCCAGGAGTTCGGCCTGGAGGTGTTGGCGCTGCGGCCGCGCTTCGTCACTGGTGCCGGTGACATGAGTATTTTTCCGCGCTTGCTCAAGATGCAGCGCAAGGGGCGGCTGGCGATTGTCGGCAACGGCTTGAACAAGGTCGATTTCACCAGCATGCAGAACCTCAACGAAGCACTGCTCAGCAGCCTGCTGGCCACCGGTTCGGCTTTAGGCAAGGCCTACAACATCAGTAACGGCGCGCCCGTTCCGTTGTGGGATGTAGTCAATTATGTGATGCGGCAGATGGAAGTCCCACAAGTCAGGCGTTACCGCTCCTACGGGCTGGCCTACAGCGTGGCGGCCATGAACGAAGGGTTCTGCGCATTATGGCCGGGGCGCCCGGAGCCGACGTTGTCGCGCCTTGGCATGCAGGTGATGAACAGGAATTTCACCCTGGACATCGGTCGGGCCCGGCATTATCTCGATTACGATCCGCAAGTCAGCCTGTGGGCCGCGCTCGATGAATTTTGCGCCTGGTGGCGCGTCCAATATGCCCGCTGATCGCCCCGTCATGAACCGAGTGCCCGGTTCGGGGTCAATGGGTGCGGTGGGCGAGGGGGTTATACTCGCCGCATCGAGTCACTACCGATTCCCCAAAGGTTGAACCCATGCCCACGCGTAACGATGCCAACGACGACTTCGACGATGTACCGAGCCTGCGGATGCGAGCGGACATTCCCGATGACGATGACTTCCTGACCAACCGTCAGCCCCACGTGCAAGCGCGTCCGGCGCCTGTTGCGGCGACCAGGGTCAAGGCACCGAGCACCGGGCCGTTGTGGGCATTGGTCGGTGCCTTGTTGTGCGCCCTGGCTTTCCTGGCGTGGTGGAGTTTCCAGCAGATTTCCCTGATGGAGCAGCAATTGGTCGCCACCCAGGAAAGCTTCGCGCGGATCAGTGAGGACGCGGCGGGTCGCCTGCAGGACATTTCCGGCAAGGTGGTGGCCGGGCAGTCCAACGTGATGAGCGACAGTGAAGCCTTGAAGCTGCAGATCAAGCAGTTGGACAACAAGCTGCAGGAGCAGGGCCGGCAATTCGACGGCAAGTTGATGGAACAGTACAAGCAACTGCAAGGCGCGTTCGGCCCGTCCGCCGACCTGGACAAGCAACTGGCCCAGATGATCGCCCAGGATTCCGAGCAGCAGAACGCCTACACCCAGTTGCAAGCGGCCAACACCCAGCTGCAGGCCCAGGTCAAGGCGTTGGCGGCCGAGGTCGCAACCTTGAAGAACCAGGGCGAGGGCGGCGCGCTGGACGCCCAGCTCAAGAGCATCGGTGCCGACATCACGGCCTTGAAAAGAGCCACCTCGAACTCGGCCATCGAGCGCCTGGAGCAGGACATGGTTGTGCTCAAGAGCCAGCAGGAGAACCGTTCGGGCGGCAATAACGCCGAGTTCGATGCCTTCCGCGGCCAGGTCACGCGCAACATCAATACTCTGCAGTCGCAGATCCAGTACCTGCAACAGCAACTGAGCAATCGGGCCCAGTAACGAGCCCTGTGGGAGCGAGCACGCTCGCTCCCACAGGTATTGCAGTTCGCCTGCAACCATCTCCTGAATACTCCTACATCACCCCACCCCGTCTACGCTCTTGGAACACCAACAAGAACGAGGGGCGTGCCCATGGGGTTTATTCGAAGGCTGGCCTGGCTGGCCGCAATGCTGGCGCTGGGGCTGAATCACGCACAGGCCGCTGCGCCGGATGACGGCCAGGCGGCCCGGGCGCTGTTGGAAAGGGCCTTGGCCTACTATCACGATTACGGCGACTATGCGTTCGCCGCCTTTAGCCGCCAGGGCGAATTCGTCGACAAGGACCGCTACGTGTTTGTGGTCGACACCCAAGGGGTAATGCTCGCCAGCGGCGGTCCATCGTCGGCGCTGATCGGGCGAGACGTGTCCGAGGTGTTGGGGCCGGATCTGCGCAAGGCGTTCAAGGATGCGTTGAAGACCCCGGAAGCCAGCGGCATCCAGCAGGCCGAGTATCGCTGGCAGAACTGGGCGGACGGCAAGGTCGAGCGCAAGCGTGTGTATTTCCAGCGGGTCGGCGAGCATATCCTCGCGGTTGGCTATTACTTGCCAAGGGCCTCTGCCGAACAGGCGAGGGCGCTACTGGACAAGGCTTCGGCGGACTTGCTGAAGAGTGAGAAAGCGACGCTGACGGCGATCAATTCCCTAAAGGGCGGTTACCTTCAGGACGACCTGTACGTCTTTGTCGTTGATCTCGATACCCGCCGTTATGTCGGTCATGGCACCAATCTGCGGTTGATCAATACCGATTTTGCCAAGGTCAAGGATCCGGCTGGCAAACCGGTGGGTGAGCCGATCCTGGCGATGATGGGCAAGCAGGATGCGGGGGAATATGAGTATCGCTGGAAGAATCCGGTCACGGGGAAGGTCGAGAACAAGCATGCCTATTTGAAGAAGGCTGGGCGTTTGTTGGTGGCTGTGGGGTATTACAGTCCTTGATTTATGGGTTTCTGGGGTTTTGGGTATATACCGTTGCTGCGGCTAGGCAGCCACTACCACAGCAACGGATATATGCGGCGATCAAAGTATTACAGCGGGAATCATCCCGCCACCAACACCCGAATCGCCTCCAGCCGCAACGCAGCCTTCTCCAGCATCGCCAACCCTTTCTCACGCTGCTGACGCAAAGCCTCCAGTTCGCTGTCGCGCACGGTAGGGTTCACCGCTTGCAAAGCGGTTAAACGGGCCAGTTCCTCGTCGGTGTCGGCCGCCAGACGGCGTTGCGCCTCGGCCACGCGTTCAGCGTGACGCGGGGCGATCTTCTCTTCGCCGGCGTTGATCCGTGGCGAGAGCTGGTCGCGCTGGGCCTGGATGAACTTGTTGGCGCTGGCGCGGGGCACGCTTTCGAGCTGGTCATTGAGGGTTTCGAACGACACCCGGCCCGCCAGGTCGTTGCCGTTGGCATCCAGCAGGCAGCGCAGGGCGGCCGGTGGCAGATAGCGGCCCAACTGCAGCGAGCGCGGGGCGACCACTTCGCTGACATAGAGCAGTTCCAGCAGCACGGTGCCAGGCTTGAGCGCCTTGTTCTTGATCAGCGCCACGGCGGTGTTGCCCATGGAGCCGGACAGCACCAGGTCCATGCCGCCTTGCACCATCGGGTGCTCCCAGGTGATGAATTGCATGTCTTCACGAGACAGCGCCTGGTTGCGGTCGTAGGTGATGGTCACGCCTTCGTCGTCGCCCAGGGGGAAACTGGCGTCGAGCATTTTTTCGCTCGGCTTGAGGATCAGTGCGTTATCGGAATGGTCCTCGCTGTCGATGCCGAAGGCGTCGAACAGGGTTTCCATATAGATCGGCAAGGCGAACTGGTCATCCTGCTCAAGGATAGCCTCCACCAACGCGTCGCCTTCGCCCGCGCCGCCGGAGTTGAGCTCCAGCAGACGGTCGCGACCGGTATGCAGCTCGGCCTCCAGGCGTTCGCGTTCGGCGCGCGCCGCGTCGATCAATGCCTGCCACTTGCCGTCGTCGGCTTCTTCCAGCAACGGCAGCAGGCGCGGGCCGAACTGATGTTGCAAGGCGTTGCCGGTCGGGCAGGTGTTGAGGAAAGCATTCAGTGCTTCGTGATACCACTGGAACAGCCGCGCCTGCGGGCTGGTTTCCAGGTACGGCACATGCAGCTCGATGGTGTGTTTCTGGCCGATCCGGTCCAGGCGGCCGATCCGCTGTTCCAAAAGGTCCGGGTGCGCCGGCAGGTCGAACAGCACCAGGTGATGGGCGAATTGGAAGTTACGACCCTCGCTGCCGATTTCCGAGCAGATCAGCACCTGGGCACCGAACTCTTCGTCGGCGAAGTAGGCCGCCGCGCGGTCGCGCTCAAGGATGTTCATGCCTTCATGGAACACCGTGGCCGGAATACCGGAGCGCACGCGCAAGGCGTCCTCCAGGTCCATCGCGGTTTCGGCGTGGGCGCAGATCACCAGGACCTTGGTGCGCTTGAGCATCTTCAACTGATCGATCAGCCATTCGACGCGCGGGTCGAATTTCCACCAGCGTTCTTCTTCGCTGGCTTCAGGCTGAGCCTGGAAGCTGACCTCCGGATACAGCTCGGCGTGATCGCCCAGCGGCAGTTCCAGGTATTCGTCAGGACACGGCAGCGGATAGGCGTGCAGCTTGCGCTCGGGGAAACCCTGGACCGCAGCGCGGGTGTTACGGAACAGCACGCGGCCGGTGCCGTGGCGGTCCAGCAGTTCGCGAACCAGGCGGGCGCTGGCTTCGATATCGCCATCGTTGACGGCGGTCAGCAGCGCTTCGCCTTCATTGCCCAGGAAACCATGGATGGTCTGGTGGGCCTCGGGCGACAAGCGTCCCTTGTCCAGCAGCTCCTGAACGGCTTCGGCCACCGGGCGATAGTTCTCGCTTTCGGCACGGAAGGCCTGCAGATCGTGGAAACGGTTCGGGTCCAGCAGGCGCAGGCGAGCGAAGTGGCTGTCCTGGCCCAGTTGTTCCGGGGTGGCGGTCAGCAGGAGCACGCCAGGGATGGTTTCGGCCAACTGTTCGACCAGCGCGTATTGCGGGCTGACGTGCTCTTCGTGCCACACCAGGTGGTGCGCTTCGTCGACCACCATCAGGTCCCAGCCGGCGGCGAACAGCGCGTCCTGGGCCTTTTCGTCCTCTACCAGCCATTCCAGCGCGACCAGCGCCAGTTGGGTGTCCTCGAACGGGTTGCTGGCATCACTTTCGATAAAACGTTCTTCGTCGAACAGCGCGACCTGCAGGTTGAAGCGCCGGCGCATCTCCACCAGCCACTGGTGCTGCAGGTTTTCCGGGACCAGGATCAGGATGCGACTGGCGCGCCCGGAAAGCAGTTGCCGATGGATGATCAAGCCGGCTTCGATGGTCTTGCCCAGGCCCACTTCGTCCGCCAGCAATACCCGTGGCGCAATGCGGTCGGCGACTTCGCGGGCGATATGCAACTGGTGAGCGATCGGTTGGGCACGCACGCCACCCAGGCCCCAGAGCGGCGACTGCAGTTGGCGGCTGGTGTGTTCCAGCGTGTGGTAGCGCAGGGAGAACCAGGCCAGCGGATCGATCTGTCCGGCGAACAGGCGATCGCTGGCCAGGCGGAACTGGATGAAGTTCGACAGTTGGGTTTCCGGCAGCGTGACGACTTCGTTCTGCCCGTTGAGGCCGTGGTAGACCAGCAGCCCGTCGACGTCATCGACTTCGCGCACGGTCATTTTCCAGCCTTCGAAATGAGTGATCACGTCGCCCGGCGAGAACCGCACGCGGGTGAGGGGCGCATTCCGTAGCGCGTACTGGCGAGTGTCGCCAGTGGCCGGATAGAGCACGGTCAACAAGCGGCCGTCCTGTGCCAGAACGGTGCCTAAACCCAGCTCGGCTTCGCTGTCACTGATCCAGCGTTGCCCCGGTTGATACTGCTGCGCCATGCTGCCTGACTCCCGCCGTGAAAAAGCCGGCTATCTTAACGGAATGAGTCGTCAGACCAAAGGATTTACGCACGCAACCAGCACTTGTGACGGCTTGCCGATCAACCGGCCCAACGGAACTTAAGCGTGTTCTGCGATCAAACAAGCTTGTGTCCTTGCCCCGCGTAATGCCAACCAGCTCACAAGTTTCAGACCAGCGGTTCAAGCTGTCCTCGCCGCCGCCGACAACCTGAAGACAGGAGACCTTTATGTTGCCACCCATGCTCCCCTTGAGCGCCGTACCCATCACCGCTCAGCAGGATCCGATCCGCCCGCGACCGGATATTCCTCCCGTGGTCCCGGTACAACAAAGCTCCAATGAAAGCACCATCGACCTGCAAAAGGGTGACCCGGAGGAGGCCGCTCTGTTGCTGCGCGAGGAACAGCGTCGCCAGCAGGAGCGCAACCGGCGCCGCCGTGAAGCCGACGAGGATCCCGAAGAGCATCTGGCCGTTCCGGGCACGGAACTGAACGCCGACAACACCGTGCCGGTCGTTCCGCTCGTCGAAGGCGAAGAGCGCCAGGGCCTGTGGGTCGATATCCAGATCTGAGGTCTCGTCGACGTCCCTGGCTGGTCAACGCAACCGGTAGCCCGCATCATGGGCACATCCGCCACTCACCGTACGATGTCGACACAGCATGAGCCAAGAAGACAAACTGATTGATCTCGGTGCAGAGCGCGCAAAGCGCGTTCACGACCTCAACGAAAAACGCCTCAATGAAGTCCGTCAGGCCTTCGAGCAGGCCATGCCCTTGGGCAAACCGAAGAAAAAATCGAAAAACAAACCGAAAAAGCGCTGAACCCCCTCGATCCATTGACATGGATCAGCTATCGCCCTTCCTTTGCGCTCCGTCGCGAGCGTTATTGACCCCGGTCAATTTTCTTCCAGGCCTGATTGGTTAACTTGATCCCATCGCAACAGGGACAAGACCAGGAGGCCAGTCATGTTTATCGATAATGTGGTGTTTGCCGGTGTGTTGACGGTCGGCCTCATGTTCGTGTTTTTCGCAGGGTTTGGATTATTCATCTGGAAAGACGCACACAAGCGCAAAAAGCCGTAAGTCTTTCCGGCGACAACGAGCACGCAAGGCATTTGGGCGACTTCGGTCGCCCTTTTTTTTGGGGCGAATTTCCAGACCCAACACAAAAACCACTGTGGGAGCGAGC